>JAIRTY010000303.1 GCA_031254715.1 Nocardiopsaceae bacterium
GCGGGCTTGGCATCGGGCGAGACGGCGGGGCTGGGATTGGCGCCCGGGCTGGCCGAGGCGCCTGCCTTCCCGCTGCCCTTCCCCGGCTTGGCCGGGAGCTTCACGTCGTGCGCGATCGCCCGGAACACCCGGCCCGCCTGCGGCTGCGCGAACTCCACCTGCGAGGGGGCCGGCGGGTAGGGCGTGTTGGGGGCGGTGATGAACTGCACGCTGCGGTCGGACAGGCCGCGCAGGCTGGCGGCGATCTGCAGCAGGTCGGCCTGGGTCATGCCGGTGTCGGTGGTCATGGCCTTGGCGGCGTCGCGCACCACAGACAGCAGCCGGGTGGGGGTGGTCAGCAGGCGGCTGTGCAGCACCCCGCGCAGCACCTGGGCGAGCAGGTACTGGTCCCGCTGGATGCGCTGGAGGTCGGTGCCCATCCCGATGGAGTAGCGGGTGCGCCAGAACTGCAGCGCGGTGACGCCCTTGATGTGGTGCTCGCCCCTGGTCAGGTGCAGCCCCGAGTTGTAGTCGGTGACCGGGAACGGCAGGCACACGTTGACCCCGCCGAGGTCGTTGACGACGTTCACGAAGCCGGTGAAGCTCAGCTCGATGAAGTGGTCGAGCCTGATGCCGGTCTCGTGCTCGACCGTCTTCCACAGGCAGGACACGCCGCCGATCGCGAACAAGCTGTTGACCTGGACGAACCCCGCCGGATTGGCGTGCTGCCCTGGATGGTTGCGGGTGGCGTCGCAGGCGTACTGGTGGACCATGGCGTCCCGCGGGATGCTCAGCACGGTCGCGGCGTGGCGGCCCGGCGAGATGTGCACCACCATGATCGTGTCGGTGTTGTTCTCGCCGGTGTTCCTGCCCACGTGCAGCACGAACTGCTGGTGGGGGGTCAGCCCGCTACGCCGGTCCGAGCCGAACACCAGGATGTTGAGGGCGTTGGTGTACTTGGGCGGCCGCTTGCCGAGGTCGGTCACCGCGAGGTGGTGGATGCTGTCCCACACCGACCTGGTCTTCAGGTAGACGGTGAGGGTGGCGCCGACCAGCGCGGCGACCAGCACGACCGAGCCCCAGCCGAGGATCTTCGCGCGCAGCGAGTGCGGGGGCCTGCGCCCGGCGTTCTCCGGCGAACCGGACCTGGCTGGATTTGCCATGGCCTTACCGCTCAATCGCCCCTCCGGCGCTAACCGGCCGACGCGGGTCTGGCCGTCAGGCTGCGTCATCATGGTAAATGATCAGCGTCAAATGAACGCCTGGTAACTACGTAAAAAACTTGTAAGGTGCGAATCGGTCAGGCCCAGATTGCCGGCAGGCGATAACGGACTGAGATCGCCCGGTATGCGATAACGGACTGAGATCGCCGGCAGGCGGTGACGGACTGAGTGCACCGCGGGAGGTGACGGTCTGAGATTCCACCGGGCGCTGGTGCTGCGCCGGCTGCCCCATCCAGGCCGGGGTTTCACGCAGGGGCTCATCGTCGAGGGCGGCACGGTGTGGGAGAGCACCGGCCAGTACGGCGAGTCCGCGCTGCGGCGGTACCCGCTCGGCGCGGCCGGCCAGGAAGCCAGCGCGGCGCTGCCGCCGGAGCTGTTCGGGGAGGGAATCTGCCGGGCCGGAGCTGATCCCGGCGCGCACCTGTGGCAGCTCACCTGGCGGGAACGGGTCGCGCTGCGGTGGGATCCTGGCACGCTGAAGCTGCTCGGCACCATTCCCTACCACCGGGAGGGCTGGGGCATCTGCCTGGCCGGAGCCGAGGTCCTGACCAGCGACGGCAGCAGCGAGCTGGTCCGGCGGGACCCGGCTGACCTGCGGCCGCTGCCGGGCGAGGTGATCCGGGTCCGCTGCCAGGGCCAGCGGGTGCCGGGCCTGAACGACCTGGACTGGTCGGCCGGCCGGGTCTGGGCCAACCTGCTCGGGCGGCCCTACCTGGCCGGGATCGACCCGGCCACCGGTGAGGTCACCGACGTGGCTGACATCCGGCCGGTGGCCGAGCGGCACTGGGGCGACCCGGAGGCGGTCCGCAACGGCATCGCTTCGCTGCCGGCCGCCGGGGAGTACCTGCTCACCGGCAAGCGCTGGCGCCACCTCTACCACGTCCGGCTGGAGCCGGCCCGGGCCCCGGCCGACCCGGCCGGCCTCCTGACCGGCTAGCGCGGCCGGACAGCCGCCGGCGACAGCCCCGGCGTCAGGTCAGGCCGAGAATGCGCGCCGCGTTGGCGTGCAGGACCGCGGCCTGCACCTCGTCCGGGAGGCCGAGGGCGGCGAATTCGTCCAGGCAGCGCTCCGGGGTGAGGAACGGGAAGTCGCTGCCCCACAGGAACTGCCCGGACAGCCGGCCCCGCAGCTCGCCGATCACCTCCGGCGGGATGCGGCGCGGCGACCAGCCGGAGATGTCGATGTACACGTTGGTCTTGTGCAGCGCGATCGCGAGCAGCTCGAGGTGCCACGGCCAGCCGAAGTGGGCGGCCACCACGGTCAGGTCCGGGTGGGCGGCGGCCACCGCGTCCAGCCGGACCGGGCGGGCGTAGCCGAGCTGGATGCCCTGGCCGCCCGGCTGGCGGGCGCCGATACCGCTGGTCCCGGTGTGGAACAGCGCCAGCAGGCCGTGCCGCTCGCAGGCGGCGAAGATCGGATCGAACGAGGGGTCGTCCGGGGCGAACGCCTGCAGCGACGGGTGGAACTTGACTCCCCGCAGCCCGAGCGCGGCGATGTTCGCCACCTCGTCGACTGCCGCCTCGCCCTTGTGCGGGTCCACGCTGCCCAGCCCGGTGAACACGTCCGGGTAGCCGCGGCAGGCGGCCGCCACGGTCTCGTTCGGCACCCGCGGCCGGCCGGTCGCCGTCTCCGCGTCCCAGGCCAGCAGCACCGCCATCGTCCCCAGCCCGCGGTACCGGTCAGCGAGCTGGTCCAGGGTGGCCCGCTGCGCGGGGGAGCGGAAGTAGGCCTCGGCCGCCTCCAGGTAGCCGGCCATGCTGCCGTCCAGCCAGTCGGGGGTCGGCAGGTGCACATGGAAGTCGACGGCGCGCGGCACCCGGTCAGCCTATGCCCTGGCCCCAGCCACGGGCTCAGTCTTCCTCGGCCATGTCGGCGGCCTGCACGGCCGCCACGTATTCAAGTTCGGACAGGGCGGCGACCAGCTCGTCCACGGGTGCCCGGCCATGGACGTGCAGGGTCAGCTCGATCATCCGATGCCGCCCGCCCGGTGAGGCCTCGGTGACGACGTCGTCGATGATGAAGCCCCGGTCGGTGGCCGCCGCCAGCACCCGGCGCAGGATCCCGCGGCCGTCCGGGTAGCGGACCTGGATGCCGGAGACCGCGGTCTGCGACCGCGGCAGCCTGCGGGTCAGCTGCGGGAACGCGAGCGCGACCAGGAAGTAGATGACCGTGGTGAGCGCGGCGAGTATCGGCAGCCCGGCGGCTGCCGCCGCGCCGACCGCGGCCACCACCCACACGGCCGCCGCCGTGGTGAGGCCGCGCACCGAGCCGCGCTGCACGAAGATGAGGCCGGCCCCGAGGAACCCGACCCCGCTCACGATCTGGGCTGCCACCCGGGACGGGTCGAGCGCCACCTTGCCTGTCAGGACCAGGTCGCCGAACCCGTACTTGCTGACCAGCATGAACAGCGCGGAACCCACTCCGACCAGGGTGTAGGTGCGCAGCCCCGCGCTCTTCTGCCGGAACTCCCTTTCCACGCCGATCAGCGACGACAGCAGCAGCGCCAGCCCGAGTTCGCCGACCTGGTGCCAGCCTTCCCCGCCTGGCAGCGGCGCGGCTGCAAGTGGCGCGGCCAGCGCCCCGGCAGGGTTCACCCGGACAGACTAACCCCCGCGAGGGCGATCAAACCTGCGGCGGCGCGAGGGGCGCCGCAGGCCGGGTGACCGGGCGCAGGCCCACGGCCCCGATGTCGGGCGCTTCCCGGATGCCGAAGACCTCCCGCAGCGCGGCCAGCGCGGCCAGCTCGCCGCACCGGCCGTGCACGCCGGGGCCGGGCGGGGTGGACGCCGAGCACAGGTAGGTGCCGGCGATCGGGGTGCGGTAGGGGTTCCAGCGTGCCGCCGGCCGCAGCGGCACCTGCCACAGTGTCTGGCTGCCGGAGGCGATGTCGCCGCCCACGTAGTTGGGGTTGCGCGCCTCGGTGCCGGCGGCGGTGCGGACGGCCCTGGCCAGCACCAGGTCGCGGAAGCCCGGCGCGAACCGCTCGATCTGCGCCTCGATCCGCGCCGTCATGTCGGTCGCGGACCCGGCGGGGACGTGGCAGTAGGCCCAGAGCGTGTCCTGGCCCGGCGGCGCGCGGTCCGGGTCGGCCGCCCCTGGCTGCACCACCAGCACGTACGGGGCCTCGGGATGCCGCCCGCTGGCGACCGCCGACTCGGCGGCCGCGATCTGTTCGAACGTGCCGCCCAGGTGCAGCGTGCCGGCCCGGCGGGCGTCGGCGTTCGCCCACGGGACCGGGCCTGCCAGCGCGAAGTCGACCTTGCACACGCCGGGGCCGTACCGGAACCGGCTTAGCGCCCGGTGGTAGCCCTCCGGCAGCGCCTCGCCCGCCAGCGCGAGGAACGAGCGCGGCGCCACGTCGAGCAGCAGCGCCCGGGCCGGCGGCAGCTCGGCCAGCGACCGCACCCACCGGCCGGTCTCGACCTGCCCGCCGGCCGCGGTGATGGCGCTGGTCATGGCCTCGGTGAGCCGGCCGCTGCCGCCGGCCACCAGCGGCCAGCCGGTGGTGTGGGCCAGCATCGTGAGCAGCAGCGCGACCCCGCCGGTGGGCGGGAGACCGAGCGGCCGCATCGTGTGGGCGGCCACGCCGGCCACCAGGCCGCGCGCTTCGTCGGTGCGGAACCGGCGGGCGATGCCGCGCGCTGGCAGCAGCCCGTAGCGGGCGAACACCGCCAGCGCCCGTGAGTACCGGGGCGGCCGCCGCAGCGAGGACAGGATCGCGTCCGCGACGTCGTCGCCGCCGGCCGCGAGCGGCAGCATCAGCCGCTGGTAGGAGCCGGCGTCGGGGCCGAGCCGGGCCGCGGTCTGCGCCACCGACCTGGTGACGATCCCGGCCCGGCCGCCGTCCAGCGGGTGCGCGAACTCCACCGGCGGGCGGGCGAACCGCACTCCCCGGGCGGCCAGGCCGAACCGGCGGAAGAACGGGGATGCCACCGCGAGCGGGTGGCCGGCCGCGCACACGTCGTGCCGGAACCCGGGCAGCGTCAGCTCCTCGGTGCGGCAGCCACCGCCCGTTCCGGCCGCCCCCTCGATCACCAGCACCCGCAGGCCGGCGGCAGCCAGCGTGACGGCTGCCGCGAGACCGTTCGGCCCGCTGCCCACCACCACCGCATCGGCGTCCCCTGACATGGGAGCACCCTACCGGGGTGGCGAGAGGCTGCCGGTTCGCTGAGATCATCCGCAGCGGGTGTTCCGTTACCGATGAACCGGGAAGGTACCGTAAGCGTTCTAAATGGGAAGTTCGTATTCAGGACTATGCCCATGCCGTCTTCACGGGTCATACTCGCGATAACAGATAGGTAACGGGCAAGGTCAACCAGGCTGGAGGTCGCGCCCTTTGGCAACCAGGGCGGCCCGCACCGGCAAGGGCCTCGCCGGGCTGGCGGCGATTCTGGCCGCGGTCCTCGTCGCCGGCTGCGCCGCGCCCCGGTACACCTACATCGCGGACTCCGGTACCAGCGACCAGACGTACTTCAAGGTCCCGGGCGGCTGGCACAAGGTGAGCGACTCGTCGCTGGCGGTCGCGCTCAACGGCGGCAAGGCACCGTCGGGCCCGAGCGGCATCTGGTCGGTCGGCTACGACGGCGCCACCGCCCCGTCGGCCCGGCACGTCCTCAGCTCGTCGGCGGCGCAGCCGTTCGTGTTCGCGATGGTCGGAAAGCTCAACTCGACCGCGCAGGGCAACATGTCCTACAACTCGCTGCGCGACTTCTTCCTGCCGGTGACCCAGACGGCCCGGCAGGGCGCGGCCCAGCAGGGGTTCCCGCTCACCCGGTTCCATCTGCTGCGCGACGCCACGCTCGACCCCGGCCATGGGGTGCACGGGGTCAGGGAGACGTTCCAGTACACCTATCCGAACGGCACGACAGACACCTTCGACCAGGTGGCGTTCACCAACTCCGACTCGTCAAAGGTCTACGTCCTGTTCATGCACTGCCTGTCCAGCTGCTACCAGCATGACCGCGGCGAGATCAACACAGTCATGACATCGTTCACCGTCAGGAGCTCATGATGACGACCGCACCCACGGGTCCGCACCAGGGACGCGAGGGAGTGAGCCCGCCCGAGGTCCGGCCCAGGCACGATGAGCGCCGCACCCGCAAGCCGCTCGCGATCTGGGACCGGATCAAGTTCCTGCTGCTGCTGGCCCTGATATGGGTCATCCTGCTGTGGTCAGCGCTGATCAACGACCCGGGGATCCCGTTCTCCGACGGAGTGCGGATCGAGGTCAGGGCCGGCGCCTGGGTGATCGTGCTGGCCGGGCTGGAGGCGCTGCGCCAGATCCACTTCCTGATCAGCGAGCACTGGGCCGGATACCACCGGTTCTGGACCCAGACGTTCTTCGGCGGAACGGAACGGCTCACCCGCCGCCGCCTGTCGGCCTGGACCAGGTTCCGGCTCTGGCGCGTGCTCACCTGGCTGTTCTGGATCGCCGTGATCGCGGTGGTGGCCGGCAAGGTCACGCACACCAACGCGGTGGTGGCGCTGCTGCGGATGCCGACCTACATCTGGCACGCGCTGCCGTTCGTCCTCCAGCTCGTCGCCATCCTGCTGATCGTCGTGCTGCAGTTCGCCGCGATCTTCTGGTTCCTGTCCAAGGGCGGGGTGGACGTCTACTACCCCGACGACATCAAGACCCGGTTCGGCGACGTGTGGGGCCAGGACCACGTGCTGGAGCGGGTGAAGGAAAACATCCTGTTCCTTGAGAGCCCGGAGACGATCGAGACCAAGGGCGGGTACGTGCCCGGCGGCATCCTGCTGTGGGGACCGCCGGGCACC
The DNA here is from genome assembly GCA_031254715.1 of Nocardiopsaceae bacterium. Lineage (GTDB taxonomy): Bacteria > Actinomycetota > Actinomycetes > Streptosporangiales > Streptosporangiaceae > JAIRTY01. The sequence goes on from JAIRTY010000303.1 coordinate 6,982, forward strand.
GGCAAGACGCTGATGGCCGAGGCGGTCGCCGGCGAGACCGGCCGGCCGTACGTGTTCGTCGATCCGGGCGCGTTCATCAACATGTTCATGGGCGTCGGGATCCTCAAGGTCAAGTCGCTGTTCCGGCGGCTGCGGAAACTGGCGCTCCGGTACGGCGGGGTGATCGTGTTCTTCGACGAGGCGGACTCGCTGGGCCGCCGGGGGGCGCTGGCGCAGGGCGGCCCGAACTTCCCGCGGGGGATGACGCCGGCGCCGTTCCAGCGGGCCGGGTGCCACGGGTTCTCGTACCTGTCCGAGGATGCGCAGTGGCTGCTCACCCGGCACGCGATGGATGCCTCGCCGGCGGGCGACGAGCCCGGTACCCGGCGCAGCAAGCAGGTCATGGGCATGGGCATGGGCGGCGGCGGTGGCGGCATGGGCACGCTGGAGGCCCTGCTCACCGAGCTGTCCGGGCTGAAGAAGCCGCGCGGGTTCATCAACCGCCACGTCCGGCGGATGTTCGGCATGCGGCCGAAGCCGCCGCCGAAGTACCGGATCCTGGTCATGATGGCGACCAACATGCCGGAGTCGCTGGACGAGGCGCTGCTGCGGCCGGGCCGGATCGACCGGATCTACAAGGTGGGGTATCCGTCGAAGGCCGGCCGGGTCCGCACCTATGAGGGCTACCTGGCCAAGGTGGGGCACGAGCTGACGCCCGAGCAGGTCGACAAGCTCGCCGTCATCACCCCCTACGCCACCGGCGCCACCATCAAGGACCTGGTCAACGAGGCGCTGATCACCGCGATCAGGGACGGCAGGGACGTGATTAGCTGGCGGGACGTGATCAAGGCCAAGCAGCTCAAGGAACTCGGGCCGCCCGAGGGCGTCGAGTACATCGAGCGGGAGCGGCACGCGGTCGCTGTCCACGAAGCCTGCCATGCGCTGATCGCCTACCGCACCCGCCAGCACCTCGAGATCGACATCGCCACCATCGAGCGGGGCAGCGACTACCTCGGCATGGTCGCGAGCATCCCGCCCGAGGACCAGTTCACGCGCTGGCGCAGCGAGTACGAGAGCGACATCCTGGTCTCGCTGGCATCGCTGGCGGGCGAGCGGATGTTCTTCGGCGGCGACAGCTCCTCCGGGGTGTCGGGTGACCTCGAGTCGGCGACCACGGTGGCCTCTTTCATGGAGGGCTTCTGGGGGATGGGCTCGACGGTGTCGTCCTACTCGACCGCCAAGCGGCTGGAGGTCGGCTCGCCCGGCGGCGGGCAGGGCGGCCGGAAGAAGAAGGGCCAGGATCCCGAGGCCGAGCTGCGGCGGGCGCTCGCTGACCGGATCGAGGACACCCTGGGCGGCCTGCTTGAACAGGTCCAGCAGGTGCTGGGCGAGAACCGGGAGCAGGTGCTGTGCCTGGCCCACGCGCTGGAGACGAACAAGACCCTGGCCGGTGATGACGTGGTAGCGGTGATCGAGCGGCGGCTGGGACCGCTGATCGACGGCCGGCCCTACGCCGACCCCGGGCTGCGGCGGCAGCTCGAGGACTACCACCATGCGGCGATGGCCGCGCACCGCGATCACGCGATGGTGCAGCTCTCCATGCCGGCACTGCCAGTGCCGGCCCCGGCCGGGGCGGTGGCGAGCACCCCCGACCCGCTGGCCGGCCCCTGACCGCGATGCGCGCGGCGGATCCGGCGCTCGCCGCCGGGCCGGCCCGGGCGGCGCGGCTGCGCACCGGGTACCGGGTGCGGCTGGCGGTCAACCTGGTCAACGGGTCGACGCTGGCCGGGATCCTGGTGGCGGCCACCGGCCGGGCCCGGCTGGCGCGGGGCCCTGACGGGCTGCTGGTCGGCGAGCGGTACCGGCTGCCGGTGCCGCCGGCCCCGGCGTTCTGCGTCGGCAACGTGATCCTGACCCGGTACGACGCCAGCCGGCTGGCGGGCTCGCCGGCGCTGCTGGCGCACGAGGCCAGGCACGCCACCCAGTTCGCCTGCTGCGGGGGACTGCCGATGGTGCCGCTGTACTTCCTGGCGGCGGCGGTGTCCTGGGCGCTCACCGGTGACTTCGGGGCCGCGAACGTGTTCGAGCGCCGGGCCGGCCTCGCCGACGGCGGTTACCGCGACCGGCCGCTGCGCCCGGCGCTGGCCCGCCGCTGCCCCGGCGGCGGCCAGCCGCGACCGGCCGGGCGGGGCGCGGCGGCTGACGGCGATGCTCATGGCTGACGATCGGCGGGCATTCAGCTAACTCCCAGGTCCGTTTCCGATGCTGATGACAGGAAAGCGGTGAACTAGCCACGAACCGAGGGGGCAGACGGGACATGAGCACCACCCACCTACCGCCGGTCCCGGGCGGGGCAGCAGGCAGCCAGCAGGGACCTTATTACCCGGGGCCGTACTTCCCAGGCCCGGGCGAGCCCGGCGGGCCCGGGCCCGGCGGCGGCGGAGGCGGCGGCTCGCACCGGCCGCGGGGCCGGTTGCTGGCGGCCGTCGCGGCCGTGGCCGCGCTGGCCGGGGCCGGGCTGACCGCCGGGGTCATGGCCGGGACCGGCGCCACCGGCAGCGCCACCGGCAGCGCCGGCGGCAAGGCGCTGACCACCCCCGAG
>JAIRTY010000307.1 GCA_031254715.1 Nocardiopsaceae bacterium
CGCTATGCGGGCGACGTTTCCGCAACTGGCGCCGGACGAGGTGGATCAGGCGCTGCGGACCGCCAAGGTGCGGTCCACCACGCCGGTCGGGCTGCCGACGACCAGCGGGCTCGCCGACACGCTCTATCGCAGGTTGAAGTCGCTGCTTGCCGACGCCGAGGTGGTGTGCGCGCAGCATGACGCGCTGGCCCGGCTCGGCGTCGGCTCCTTCCGGTTCCTGCTCAACTCCCGGCGGGTGCTGGCGGGGCTGCTGGAGGCCTTCGGCGTGCCAGCCGAGCTGGGTCCCGGGGTCCTGATCACGCTGGACAAGCTGGACAAGCTCGCGCCGGGCGAGGTTACCGCCGAGCTCACCGGCCGTGGCCTGCCGGAAGCGAAGGCCGCCGAGCTGGTGGACGCGATGACCGCCGCCGACGCGGAAGAACGGATCCGCAGCGTGCTCAAGTCCAGCGACGAAGGCGCGGCCGGCCTGGATGAAGTGGATGAGGTGCTGCGGCTGGTGTCCGGCCAGCTCCCCGACGGTGTGATCGGATTCACCCCGCGCCTGGTGCGCGGCCTCAGTTACTACACCGGCCCAATCTGGGAGCTGGTGGCCGACGGCGTGCCGGGATCGATCGGCTCCGGCGGCCGGTATGACCACCTGATCGAGGCGCTCGGCGGCCCGGACGTGCCCGCCACCGGCGGCTCGCTGGGGGTGGAGCGGATCCTGCTGCTGCTCCCCGGCGCCGGCGACACCTACACCCGGTTGGACGTCGCGGTCACGGTCATGAGCGAGCAGTACGCCGAGCGCAGCTTCGGGTTCGCGGCGGCCGCCCGCACCGCCGGGCTGCGGGCCAGCGTCTACCTGGGAGCCTCCGGCAAGCTCGGCCGTCAGCTCAAGTGGGCCAGCGACGCTGGCGCCCGGTGGGCGCTCATCTACGGGGCGGCGGAGGAGGAGGCGGGCACCGTCACCGTCCGTGACATGACCAGCGGCGAGCAGTCGGCGGTGCCGGTTCGCGAGCTGTCTCCCCGGCTGGCGGAACTGGCGGCCCAGGAGGCCTAGCCGGGCCGGCGGCGCTGACGCGCCGGGTCAGGCGGCGCCGGCTGCTCCTGGCCGGCTGAGCGCGGCCGCCGGCAGGCCCGTCAGCCCCGGCAGGTCCGCCGGGTCCGCCCGCCGCCAGGACGGCGCGCCGAGCACGGCGGCGAGATGGCGCTCGACCGGCTCGATCAGGCTGGTCACCGTGACCGGACGGCCGGTCTCGGCCGACAGCGACGTGACCCCCGCGTCGCTGATGCCGCACGGCACGATCTTGCCGAACCAGCCCAGGTCGCAGTCGCAGTTGAGGGCGAAGCCGTGCATGGTGACCCCGCGGGAGACCCGGATGCCGATCTGCCCCAGCTTCCGGTCAGGCCCGCCGTCGCCGGTGACCCACACCCCGCTGCGCCCGGCCACCCGGGTGGTGCCGGCCCCGGCCTCGGCGCAGGCGCGGATCAGGGCCTCCTCCAGCGCCCGCACGTAGGCGATCACGTCGACCGGCTCGTCGAGCGCGATGACCGGGTACCCGACCAGCTGGCCGGGCCCGTGCCAGGTGATCAGGCCGCCGCGGTCCACGTCGATCACCGGGATGCCGGGGTCGGTGGCTGGTCGGTCGAGCGCGCTGGTCCGCTTGCCCGCTGTGTACACCGGCTCGTGCTCCAGCAGCAGGCAGGTGTCAGGGATCTGGCCGGCCACCCGCCGTTCGTGCAGCCGCCGCTGCAGGGCCCACGCATCCGGGTACGGCACCGCGCCGGCGCCGAACCCCTCGTGGACGTAGATCAGCTCACCATTCACGCCGCCAGCATAGCCGGGCAGGCACCGCAGGTTGCCGGGCGTGCCGCGGCCGTCCGGAGCCGCCGGCGGCGCCGCGCGGGCAGGTTCGCGGCCCGCGCGGCACGGACAAATCCGGCGGGAAGGGGAGGGACCCGCCGGAGCGGGAACGAACGTAGGGACGACGGTGGTTAACCATGCGGGGATGGTGGGGCTTGCGGGGAAGGTGCGCGTGATTGACGAGGCGGAAATCAGGCAGATGGGCCCGGCCGAGCGGGCCAGGCTGGCACGGGTACTCGCGGCGGTGGACGATCCCGGCCCCGAGCCAGGCCTGGGCGGCCAGCTTCGCCGGCGGCTGCTGATCGGCGTGGCGCTGGCCAGCACGTTCGGGCTGGCGGCCTGGATCGGCGTGCTGGCGGTGACGCTGCCCCCGCACTACCGGGCCGGCGGCTGGCAGATCACCTGGATCGGGTTCGACGTGGCGCTGCTCGTCACGTTCGCGCTGACCGCGTGGTCGGCGTGGCGGCGGCGGCAACTGCTGATCCTGTGCCTGGTGGTGCTGGCGACCCTGCTGTTCTGTGACGCCTGGTTCGATGTGACGCTGGACTGGGAGACCAGCGGGTTCACGATGAGCCTGCTGCTCGCGCTGCTGGTGGAGCTGCCGGCCGCGGCCGCGGCGCTGGTCGGCGCCCGGCGGCTGCTGCGGCTGACCATCGGCCGGATGGAGATCCTGGAGGGCAGCCGCGGGCCGGTGCCGGCCTTCTGGCGGGTGCCGCTGTTCGGCGACTCCCCGGTGTTCGGCGACTCCCCGGCTGGATACCGTGACCTGCTGCGCCGCCCGGAATGCATCGACGGCGACGCCGGCCCGCCGCCTCCGGGCCTCGGGCAGGAGGGGGCTAACGGACACGGGGGCGCCGACGGGCAGGAGGGCGGTGACGGGCAGGAGGGCGGTGACGGGCAGCGTGCGGGAACCGCGCGGGTGCCGGCGGCCCGGATCGCCCTGTCGCCCCCGGCCCGCCGGACAGGTGCGGTCCCCCCGCGGGGCTAGCGCGGTCAGGTCAGTGCTGCTCAGCCGGGACGGGACCGGC
>JAIRTY010000317.1 GCA_031254715.1 Nocardiopsaceae bacterium
CCCATTTCGATGGTTGCGGCCCGGGCAAGCCGCTGGGTCCATCGGTTCCCGGTGGTGCGGAGCAGTACGGTGTTGCCCTTCTCATCCGCGACCACCATGGGGGTCGCCGAGATACCGAACATGCCGGGCACCAGCATCTGCAGTTCCGGAAAGGCCCGGCCCATGCCGTCCGCATCGATCAGCGGCAGGTTGGTCCGTGCAGCCGCGACGAACGGGATCGTCGAGTTGATACCCCCTGCCTCGCCGCAGACGACGTGGGTCACCTTCTGCCCGAGGTGGTCCTGCAGGGCCAGCAGAGCGTTCACCACTTCCTCGCCTTGGGGGAGTTTCTCCACCATGACGGTTGGCGCGCCCATCATCGCCGACTGGACCACCACGGCTTCATCCGGTACCTCTGCCGCATCCACCAGCCGCACCGGTCCGTGGTCGCGGATGGCCTGGCGGGCCAGCAGCTTGCCGATATAGGGATTTCCCCCGCCACCCGTGCCGAGCACCGCCGCGCCCCTGGCCAGGTCCTCAAGGTCTTCCTCACCGATCAGTCGCGCCATCGTCACCACTCAGCGGCAGGTCTCCGACAGCCTTGACCCTGATCCGGACCGCGTTGCTCGGCAGGTATGCCAGCGGTACTTCCTCGACATCGACGATCTGGACGCTGGACGCGACCGCCCCGGCCGCGACCGCCTTGCCAGTGGCTTCCTGGCAGGCCGCTTCCAGCGCGTCCTCCCGCGTCCGGCCTGTCAGGGAGACCACCTTGTCGACTTCTCCGCCGACCTGGGCGATCGCGGCCCCGATCGCGTTGGCGACGGCGAAGTGATCGGGCTTGAGGATCTCTGAGGCGCCCTCGAGCCGGTCCTCGAGAAGAATGCTGCCGCCACCCACGATGACGACCGGCAGTGGTCCCGGGCTTGTCTTGACCCGGTCGACGAGTTCGGCGAGCCGGTCCTGGATGACCTGCACCCCGCGGCGCACAAGGTCGTGGTCGAGGCGGGCGGCCCGGCCGGGGTCTCCCACCTCGCACAGGCCGGCCGCGACCGCCAGGTCAGTCGCGGTGACCGTCTCGCCGCCGAATACCAGTGCCTGCTGCTGGATGGCATAGCCCACGCTGCGCGGGCCAACCGTCACGCGCCCGGCGTCCGCGGCGACGATGCTCCCGCCGCCGAGCCCAACGGGCAGCACGTCGGGCATCCTGAAGTTGGTGCGCACGCCGGCGATGTCCACGGCGACCGCCGCCTCCCGCGGGAAGCCGTGCACCAGGACGCCCACGTCGCTCGTGGTACCGCCGAGGTCGATGACGACGCAGTCCGTGCGGCCGGAGAGGAACGCCGCCCCGCGCATCGAGTTCGTCGGGCCAGACGCGAACGTGGCCACCGGGTACTGGCGGCAGTGGTCGACGCTCATCAGCGTGCCGTCGTTCTGGCTGATGTAGACCGGCGCCTCGATGCCCGCCTCGCGCACCGCGCGCTGGAGCGCTGAGGTAATGGTCCTGGCCAGCTCATACAGGCACGCGTTGAGAATGGTGGCGTTCTCCCGCTCGAGCAGCCCGACCCGCCCTATTTCGTGCGACAGGCTGACGGACACATCCGGGATCACGTCCCGGAGCACCTCGGCCGCCTGCACCTCCATGTCGGCGTTCACCGGGGAGAAGACAGCCGAGACCGCGACCGTCCTGATGCCCTTCGCGGCTATGTCGGCCGCCGCATCGCGCACTTCCTTCTCGTCGAAATCAGAGATGAGGCGCCCGTCGAACTCATAGCCGCCATGGCAGAGGTAGCTGTACTCGCCGAGCGCGCCCCGCAGCCGGTCCGGCCAGTCGGTCATAGGCGGCAGCGCCGAGGTAGCGGGCAGCCCGAGCCGCAGCGTGGCGGTGGGGGCCAGGCGCTGTGCCTCCACCACAGCGTTGGTGAAGTGCGTGGTGCCGATCATCACCGTGCTGACCTGCTCCGGCGGGAAGGGCTGCGTCCGCTGAAGTCCAGCCAGCGCAGCGACGATGCCGTCCGTGACCTCCGGCGTGGTAAGCGTCTTGAACTCCGCCAGGACCTGCCGCCCGTCCATGAGGACGGCGTCGGTGTTCGTCCCCCCGACGTCGATACCGATCCGCATCAGGCGTCCGCGACTATGGCAGCCGGAGTCTTCACGGGCATCAGCCTGGCCAGCCCGTAGTAGAGGATCGCCGCGACGACGAGCGAGTTGACGCTCGCGATACCCCAATTCACGTAGTAGCCGACGACAGCGGCAGCGATCCAGGCCACCCATCCCGCGGCATTCCAGTTCGGGCACCACGCAGGCAGCCCGGAGGAACTGCGGGAAGACTCCAGCGCCGCGCGATGTGTCTTGAGGATGAAGTAATCAACGACGACGATCGCGGCGACCGGCGGGAAGGCCACGCCGAGGATGGTCAGGAAGCCGATGAAGTGCGCCAGGATACCGAGCGCGGACAGCAACGTCCCGATGACGCCCACGACCAGCGTAAGCAGTGCCCGGTGGATCCGTTTGCCGAAAGCGGTGTCGAGGAAGTTGGCCAGTCCCAGGGAACCGCTATAGAGGTTCCAGTCGTTGATCTTCGTTGTGGCCGCGATGAGAACCAAGACGCCGATGGCGCCGGACGTGGTGGTCACGATGCCGATCACGTTCTCGGTCTTGGCGAAGTGCGCCAGCAGCACGCCGATCAGGCCGATCGTGTACTCGCCCAGCGTGATGCCGAGGATCGTGTTGACCACCACGTCGCGGGCGTTGCGGTTGAAGCGGCACATGTCCGGGTTGATCACGGCCCCGACGATGAACCCGCCGGCGACCAGCGTGGCGCCGGCCCCGATGCCCAGCGCCGGCCCTGGATGCGGCGAGGCCACCAGGCTGCCCAGGGACTCCTTGCCCAGGGCCTTGCCGATCGAGTAGAAACACAGCAGGACGAAGGCGGGCACGGCGATGTAAGCCGTCCAGGTCATGGACAAGAAGCCCCAGATGACAATCCCGGTCACCGCCAGGCCGGTGAGCACCTCCCAGGACCACAGCGGCAGCGCATGCGGCAACAGCGACTCGAGGCCCTGGGCGAATACCGCGTTCTGTACGCCGAACCAGCCCATCAGGCTGATCGTGATGATGAGCCCGAGCATGCTTGAGCCGTACCGGCCGAAGCCGGTCCACCGCGTCAGCATGGAGGTGCTTAAGCCTTCCCGCTGGCCCGCGATGCCGGTGAAGATGGCGACCACCTCAAGGATGACCGCCCCCAGCGTGAGCGCGAGGAACGCCTGCCAGAAGTCCATCCCGAAGCCGAGCGTGGCGCCGAGCAGGAACTGCGAGAGCGCAGACATCTGGCCGTATCGCTGGAGGAAGACCACGAACCAATGCTTGCGTTCGCTCACGGGCAGGCGGCTTACCGCGTGGTCGTCGCGGCCGATACCGAGGTCGGCCACTGTGCGCTCATCTGGTGCCGTGATAGTGAGATCTGGCTTCATGGGATGTGACCTCCCAGGGCTGCGTCTGCTCACCCTTGAGCTGGTAGATGGCGACGCTATCCCGCGGCCAGGATGAAGTCTTCGGCTGTCCGTACAAACCGTTCCGGTAATTTGTGCATAATGCACACCTGTGGCTCCAATCAGCCACCGGGGGGGCTGTGCAACTGATGTGAGAGAGATCCATGATCGTTTCCGATCTGCTCCAGACACCCGGGTTGTCCCTTGAGCGCATCGTCGGCGGCCCCGACCGCTCCAGCGTCGAATCGGTGTTCCTGGCCGAGCGTCTTTTCGATCTCATGGATGCACCCGGCCGGTCCGTCGTCGTGCTCAGTGCAGATGCCTGCGCAGGTGCCGAGCAGTACCACTTTGATATGGCATTGCGGATGGCGGCAAGCCGTGACGTGGCCGCGATCATCCTGACCCGCGCTCCTGTCGGCGGGACCACCTCGACGTCCCTCCACACCGCCCGCCGCGTCGGGGTCACGCTGCTCCGGCAGACGGAACCGATCAACCTTGCGGGTCTCATCGTGGCGCTTGAAGCCAGGATCCGCGGCTCCGCGGAACTAGGCTTGCGCCGGGCTGTTCAGGCGTTCGAGGCGATGAGCAGGGCACCGGGAGAAGTGGGCGCCCTGGTGTCACGGGTAGGTGCCGCAGCGGCTGCCGACATCGTTCTGACCGACCAGCCCGATGCCGAGCTCTCCTTCCCCGTAGAGCTTGAGGCGGAGCGGAACGCGTGGATCGTCGTGCGGGGTGCCACCGCTCAGGCACGTCCCGAACTCGCCTTGGTCGGTAAGGCGCTAGCCGACCGGGTCGCCGTTGTTACGGCCGCTGCCCGGAGAGCCGAGGAACTGCCGATCCGGTCTCGCGCCGAGTTGCTCTCGGAGATGCTGGACAGCACCTCTAGTGTGCCTTCGGCGCTGCTGCGGCGGGCACGGGCGATGGGCCTTCCGATCGACGGCTGGCATCTCGTCACCAGGATCGAGCACGCCAATTCCGAAGAATTGTGGGAAGACGAAGTCAGAGCATACGAGGGGCAGGAACATATTACCCGCCTGCTGCTGGACGCCGTCCGCAGCGGTGGCGGAATATGGCACACCGCGCGGGCTTCTGATGCGGTCATTCTCATTCGCATGTTTCGCAAAGATCCGGGGCCGCATGCCGTGCCCGGAGCAATGAAGGCGGCCGACAGGGCGCTGCACGTGACGTCACAGCAATTTGCCCGGGCGGTGCTGTACTGCGGAGTGGGAACCGTCCACCTCGGCGCGACAGGACTGATCAACTCGGCAGCTGAGGCCCGAGCCGCCGTGGCCGCATCGCGGGCACGTAACCGGCCCAACGCCGCAACTGCCTTTGACAGTCTCGGCCTGCGGCGCACGCTAATCGAATGGTACGGGTCGCAGAACGCGCGGGAAGCAGTCGAGAAGGTGCTCGAGCCGCTTGACCGCCTAGGAGGCAAGAAGGCGGAAGAGGCCATTAAGACCTTGCATGCCTTCCTCGACGTGCGCGGGTCCCTCTCACGCGCCGCCGAGGTGCTTCACTTGCACCGGAACGCGGTTGCTTACCGAATCGACCGGATCTTCTCGCAACTCGAGGTCGACCGCGAAAACCCCGACGACTGGCTGCTGCTCGAGCTTGCGTGCCGCGCTCGCCGTCTCGGCTAATACGGCGAAGGCTGTGACCTGTGGAGCTAAGGGGATTCGAACCCCTGACCTCTTGCATGCCATGCAAGCGCTCTACCAGCTGAGCTATAGCCCCGCAGCCGCTACTGCCGATCTCATCGCGGCGCCAGGCCAGTGTACAAGAACCGGCGGCATCACCGGTCATCGCTCAGCACCGGTTCCGGCAGGGTGCCCGCGTTGTGCTCGATCAGCCGCCACCGGTTGCGCCGGCGGCCCACCACCGACCAGGCGCAGTTGGCCAGCGGGCCGATCGCTCCCCACAGGTCTTCCGGCAGGCCGAGCAGCCGGGCGGCGCCGAGCCGGATCGCCGCGCCGTGGCTGACCACGACGGCGAGCGAGCCAGGTGACAGGCCTTCGGCGATCCGTTCCAGCGCCGCGCCGGCCCGGTCGGCCAGCACGGGCGACGATTCGCCGCCCGGCGGCAGCCACTGGGCGTGCTCGGCCGGGTAGCGCTCGCGGATCTCGGTGTCGGTCAGGCCCTCCCAGGCGCCGCCGTGCCGTTCCCGCAGTTCCTTGTCGGCGGTCACGGTCAGCCCGGTCAGCCGGGCCAGCGGCGCGGCGGTGGCCATGGCCCGGCCCAGGTCGGATGCGACGATCAGGTCCGGCTGCAGCGCTGCCAGCAGCCTGGCTGCCCGCTGCGCCTGGGCCAGCCCGGTGTCGTCGAGCGGGATGTCGGTCTGCCCCTGGAACCGGCTCTCCGCGTTCCACCGGGTCTGGCCGTGCCGCCACAGCACCAGCCGGACCGACTGCCCCGCATACTGGTCGGCCCAACTCGACGCCAGGCCGGGTTCCCCGGCAGAGCTGCCCAAGGTCAGCTCGACCCGCGGCCGCCGGCCCCGCCGGGCGTCGCGGGTGAAGCTGCCACCGGCTCGGGCAGTGGCAGCAGCGGGCAGTCCTTCCACAGCCGTTCGAGAGCGTAGTAAGCCCGCTCTTCCGCATGCTGGATGTGGATGACGACGTCCAGGTAATCGAGCAGGACCCAGCGTCCTTCCCGCTCCCCCTCCCGGCGCACCGGCTTGGCGCCCGCCTGCCGGAGCTTGTCCTCGATCTCGTCCACGATCGAGCGGACCTGACGGTCGTTGGCGGCTGAGCAGAGCAGGAACACGTCGGTGATGACGAGCTGCTCACTCACGTCATAGGCGATGATGTCGGTGGCGAGCTTGTCCGCCGCTGCCTCGGCGGCGATCTCGGCAAGCTCTGTAGCCCTGGCGCTCGCGGTCACGTGGGCAGCTCGTTCTCCTCCGTATCGGCGATCCTGACCTGGGGCGTGCCCGATGGGCGATGCCCCGGCCGCCCGGCGCTGCGGCCGGTACGGCAACCTCCAGGATATCCCGGGAGCCGCCCGCTGGCCCCCGCCCTCACCCCGCGTCCCCGAGCTCTCACCCTGCGTCCCGAACCCTCACCCGGCGTCCCCCTGGTAGAGCCCGCGCTTCGCGATGTACTGGACCACGCCATCCGGTACCAGATACCAGATCGGCTCCCCGCCGGCCACCCGCTGGCGGCACTCGGTGGAGGAGATCGCCAGCGCCGGGACCTCGACCAGGCTGATCCGGTCCATTGGCAGTCCCTGCGGGGACAGCCGGTGCCCGGGGCGGGTGCAGCCGATGAACCGCGCCAGCTTGAACAGCTCGTCGGCGTCCTGCCACGACATCATCCGCGACAGCGCGTCGGCCCCGGTGATGAAGGAGAACTCCACGTCGTCACCCCGCTCGGCGCGCAGTTCCCGCAGGGTGTCAATGGTGTAGGTGGGGCCGGGCCGGTCGATGTCGGCCCGGCTGACCGAGAACCGCGGGTTCGAGGCGGTTGCGATGACCGTCATCAGGTAGCGGTCCTCGGCGGCGGAAACCTTGCGGCCCTCCTTCTGCCACGGCTGCCCGGTCGGGACGAACACCACCTCATCCAGCGAGAAGTAGTGCCTCACCTCGCTGGCCGCCACCAGGTGGCCATGGTGGATCGGGTCGAAGGTCCCGCCCATGACCCCGATCCGGCTGCCCCGCCCATCGGCTCCCATGGGCCTGATTTAACCAGCAACTCCCGGCCGGCTGCCGGGCCAGCCCCGCAGGTCACCCGCGCCCGGCCCGGTCACTCCAGGCCAGGCAGCGGCGGGTCGCCCCCGGTCCACTGCACCACCCGTACCGCCTTGCCGACCTCGCTGCGCGGCACCGTGCCCGGCGGCATGATCCGTACGTCCACCCCCACGCCCAGCTCCGTGCGCAGCCGGGCCGCGAGGTCCGCCGCCAGTCCCGCCCGGGCCGCGCCCCCCTCCGGCTGCAGCTCCAGGCAGGCGACGAGCCGCCGCCCTTCCGCCCGTACGTCCATGACCAGCAGGTAATCGGGGCTCACCGCGGGCTCGGCCAGCACCACCCGCTCCACCTCACTGGGGTAGACGTTCACGCCCCGCACCACCAGCATGTCGTCCCTCCGACCGGTGATCTTGCTCATCTTCACCAGCGTCCGGCCGCACGGGCAGTCCTCCCGCCGCAGCGAGGCGATGTCGCCGGTCCGGTACCGCAGCAACGGCAGCGCCTGCCGGGTGAGGCTGGAGAACACCAGCTCACCGGGGGTGCCATCGGGAACGGGCGTCCCGGTGGCCGGGTCAACCGCCTCCGTCAGGAAGTGATCCTCGTTGACGTGCAGCCCGTCCGCGGCCGCCAGGCACTCGCACGCCACTCCCGGGCCGATCACCTCCGATAGCCCGTAGACGTCGAGCGCGCGCAGGCCGAGCAGGCTCTCAACCCGGGCCCGGAACTCGCCGGACCAGGGTTCCGCGCCGAACAGCCCGGCCCGCAGCCCGAGCCCGTTCCCCGGCCGCAGGCCCGCGTCCGCCAGCGCCTCCCCCAGCCGGATCGCGTACGACGGCGTGCAGGCGAGGACGTCCGGGCGCAGCTCCCTGATCAGCGTGACCTGCCGCTGCGTCATCCCGCCCGAGGCGGGGACCACGGTCGCCCCGAGCTCGACCGCGCCCTGGTGGAATCCGAGCCCGCCGGTGAACAGCCCGTAGCCGTAGGCGTTGTGCACGATGCTGCCGGGTGCTGCCCCGGCCGCGGCCAGCGCCCGCGCGCACATCCGCGCCCAGAGGGCCAGGTCGGCGCGGGTGTAGGAAACCAGTGTGGGCCTCCCGCCGGTACCACTGGAACCGTGCACGGCGACGCATTCCGACAGCGGAACGACGTTCATTCCGAACGGGTAGGCACCCCAGAGGTCGTCTTTCGTGGTCATCGGCAGCCGTGGCAGGTCCGTCAGGGCGGTCACATCCCGGCTGTCCCGCACCCCCGCATCGGCCAGCCTGGTGGCTGTCTGCCCGCCGGCCGCGAGCAAGCGGCCGGTCAGCGAGCGGAGCCGTTCGAGCTGAAGCGCGGTCAGTTCGTCCGCCGGCATCGCCTCGGCATCAGGTTCGTACATGGTGCTCACAGGCGCAGGATGCCACGGCTGCGCGTCCCGCGGCAGGGCCTTCCGCATGCCCTACCATCAGGACATGACCTCTGTTCCGGATCGCGCCCGGGTACGCCTGCCCGGGATCTCCTCCCGGGCTTACGAGCACCCAGCCGACCGGTCGGCACTGGTGGCGCTGCGCAAGCTCACCGGCTTTGACGTGCTGCTGCGGCGGCTCGCGAGCCTGTTCTCCGACCGCAGCCTGCGGCTGCTGTTCCTGGCAAGCTCGGTCCGGACGTCGACCGAGCAGTTCCCGCACCTGCACGAGCTGCTGCTGGACGGCTCGGCGATCCTGGACCTGCCCGAGGTGCCGGAACTGTTCATCAGCCAGATGCCGATCCCCAACGCGATGGCGCTGGGCTCGGACCAGCCGTTCATCGTGATCACCACCGGCATGGTGGACCTGATGGACGGCGAGGAGATGCGGTTCGTGATCGGCCACGAGCTCGGGCATGTGCTGTCCGGGCACGCGGTCTACCGGACCATGCTGTTCCACCTCACCCGGCTGGCGGCCAGGATGGCGTGGTTCGCCATCGGCTACATCGGGCTGCGGGTGATCATCGCCGGGCTGGAGGAGTGGTACCGCAAGTCGGAACTGTCGTGTGACCGGGCCGGGGTGCTGGCCGGCCAGGATCCAGCGGCCGGCCGCCGGGCGCTGATGAAGCTGGCGGGCGGGTCGCGGATGTCCGAGCTCAGCCACGACGCTTTCCATCTGCAGGCCCGCGAGTACGACGCGGTCCCCGACGTCAGGGAGGGGCTCATCAAGCTGCTCCAGCTGCAGGGCAACACGCACCCGTTCGCGGTGGTGCGGTTCGCTGAGCTGGACCGGTGGGTGGGCGATGGCGACTACGAGCAGATCCTGTCCGGCGAGTACCAGCGCCGGGAGGACGATCCCACCGCCTCGGTCAGCGAGGAGATCCGCGCGGCGGCCCGTTCCTACCAGGACTCCTGGAACCGGACCTCGGACCCGTTCGTGGGGCTGGTGAAGAGCGCGGCCGAGACCGCGGCGGATGCCGGGGAACGGCTGCTTGGCGTGTTCACCGGCCGCCGCGGCGGCGGCAGCTCTTAGCCCAGCGCCGACCGGCGGTGCCGTGGCGTCCCGAAGGCGTAAGCGTTGCGGCGGGATCCGCCTGCGCAGGCGCCTCGGGCCCTACGGATCCAGGCCAGCTACGGACGCCTTGCCAGCCGCCGGGGCGGTGCGGTACCGCCCGCTACCGCACGACGCAGCCGCTGCTGTGGCCGTGCGCGGGGAACGCCCTGGCCAGAGCCTGCGCGATGAGCCGGCCCCGGGCCGCGTACCCGGCCGAGGTGTAGTGCACCCGGTCCGAGATGAACCAGCTGCGGCGGGCCAGCGACGCCCAGTCGAAGACCCGCAGGTTCGGGTACCGATGGCAGGCCTGCAGCAGCGCGCTGTCCCACAGCTTCATCTGCGGCTCCGCGTAGGGGCCGTTGACCAGCAGCGACTTCACGTTTACCCACATCACCGGCTGTCCGTGGACCTGGGCCATCATCCGCTCGATCCGCGCCATCCGGCTGACCCCTGAGCCGACCACGACGTCGGCGGTGTCGTTGGTGCCCAGGGCCATCACCCAGCAGCCCCGGTAACCGCGACTCACCAGCGACTGCGCCACCTGAGCGGCGTTGGTCTGGTGGGGCAGCGTCTCCACGATGGAACGCGCGCCGGAGATCTCCGCAATGGCGGTCCTGACCCCCACATCGCGGTACTGGGCCTGCAGTCGCAGCGACCGTCGCGGCAGGTACGCCTTGGAGATCATGCCCTCCGAGGTGGAATCGCCGATATGCACCACCTTGCGGCAGGACGTGCGCAGCGACCCCGGCGCGGTGTTGGCCGCCGGGCTGACGGCCGGGGAACCGGAACCGGCCGGCACCGGCTTACCGCCCTGGCGTGACCCCTGCCCTGCGGCCCGGGCGGGCGGCAGCTGGGAGCCGACCGACTGCGACCCGGCCGCCTCGTTCCCGGCGCCCGGGGCCGGGAAGAACCCGGCCAGTCCCGCGCCCGCCACCACCAGCACCCCGGACACGCCCACGACCGCGGCCAGGCTCCTGGCTGGCCGGGCATGCCACTGCGCGGGCCGGGCGCGCCCGGCCAGCCGCCCGAGCGCGCCGTGGCGGATGGGCTCCTCCACGAACCGCCAGGACAGGGCGGCGACCACGATAGTGGCCGCGACCTGGCCGGCCACCCGGGGCAGGGTCTCCAGGCTGTTGGGAGGCGAGGTCAGCACGATGATCGGGTAATGCCACAGGTAGATGCCATAGGAGCGGACCCCGATCCAGCGCAACGGCCGCCACCCGAGCGCGCGGCCGACCAGGCCGCCGGGCACCGCGACGGCCGCGACCACGGCGGCGGTGGCGACCGTCAGCAACTCCAGCCCGCCCCGGTAGGAGAACGGGGAGTACTGGCCGACCCGCCATACCATGACCACGATCACGGCCAGCCCGGCGATCCCGGCGCCGTCCAGCAGCAGCCGCGGTGCCATGGCGGGCCGGGTCCGGCTGCGGCTGGGCCAGACCATCGCGAGGGCTGCCCCTATCAGCAGGCCGAACGCGCGGGTGTCGGTCCCCTCGTACACCCGGGTGGGGTCCACGCCCTGGTGGTAGAAGCGCACCATCGCCAGCGCCGAGGCGGCTGCCAGCAGCAGCGTCGGCACCGCCAGCCAGGACAGGCCGCCGGCCCGCTTTCGCCGCACCGCCAGCGCGGCGATCAGGACGAGCAGCAGCAGCCACGGCCAGATCAGGTAGAACTGCTCCTCCACCGCCAGCGACCACAGGTGGTCAAGCGGCTCGGGCGGCCCGAACCGGGCGAAATACGAGCTGTGAGCTGCGATCAGGTACCAGTTACTGACGTACACCGCGGCCGCCCCCACCGCGCCCCGCAGCAACGCCAGCTGGGCCCGGTCCAGCAGGGTGACCCAGGCCGTCACGATGGCGAGCATCACGAACAGGGCCGGCAGCAGGCGTCGGGCGCGGCGCAGCCAGAAGTCGCCGAGCTGCAGCCGGCCGGTGGCCGCCCACTGCCCCAGCAGCAGGTCGGTGATGAGGTAGCCGCTCAGGGTGAAGAAGACCCCGACGCCCAGCAGGCCGCCTGGTGCCCACCCGAACTGCACGTGATACGCGATGACCGCGAGCACGGCGAGCGCGCGCAGCCCGTCCAGGCCGGGCAGGTAGCGCTGGCCGCTGCGGACCGGTTCCGGCATGTCCCCCCCTCGCCGAGAACGTTTCGCACGGCAGAGAGAGACTACCCAGTGTTATATGTCGCTTACACTTTGTAGTTGGCGTGTCGCCCGGGTTCGGTATTAGCGCACGAAGCAGCCGTGGCTGGTACCGCCCGCGGGGAACGCCGTGGCCAGCGCCTTGGCAATCAGCCGCGCCCGTTCCGCGTAGCCCTCGGACGAGTAGTGAATGCCGTCCGGGGCAAACCAGCTGTCGTTCGCCACCGAGTTCCAGTCAAAGACCCGCAGGTTCGGGTATTTGCCGCACGCCCGGCGGAGCGTGTCATTCCACAGCTGCATGTCGGCCTCGGACCAGGGACCGCTCGAATTCAGCGTCTTGAGGTCGACCCACATGACCGGCTGGCCGTGAGCCGCCGCCAGCATCCGCTCAACCCGGGCCATTCGCCCGACATCCGACCCGACCGCCACGTTCGCGGTGTCGTTGGTCCCGAGCGCTATCACCCAGCAGCCGCGGTAGCCCTGGCGGTCCCAGGCGGTGGCCACGTCGTTGCCGTTGGCCTGGCCGGGCATCCGTTCCACGATCGAGCGCCCGCCGGAGGCGTCCGCCCGGGTGTGCCTGACCCCCACGTCCTTGTACTGCGCCTCGAGGCGCTGGGAGGCGCTGGGCAGGAAATCGGCCGAGACCATGCCGACCGAGGTGGAGTCACCGATGTGCGCCACCGAGCGGCAGGACGTACGGCCGGCACGGGGATGGCGGTGCGCCGTGGTGCGGGCATGCCGCCCGGACCCGGTTGGGGCCGGGCTGGGGG
>JAIRTY010000400.1 GCA_031254715.1 Nocardiopsaceae bacterium
CTGCCTGAGCCCTGGACCGCGAAGGCGATCCCGGCTTGCGTGCACTCCGTCGCCAGCGACTCCCACAGCAGGCAGAATTCGGTCGCCGAGACCAGCCGCGGCTGCTGCCCGGCAGCCAGCCCCGGGAACAACCGGTCGAGCAGGCCGAACCTGCCCATTGTCCTGATCAGCTCCCGGTTGACCCGGCCAGCGGCCCCGTTCTCGGCGATCGGCCGCAGTTCGCGGGCCGCGAGTTCCCGGACCTCGAGCGAAAGTGCCCGCTGCTCCGTGCCGAACGTGAAGACCGTCACCGCAGGCTCCTGCCGGGCCGCGGGCTCGTGCCGGGCCGCGGGCTCCTGCCGGGTGGTCCGGTCCGGTGGCGTTGCAGGCTCGTGCCGCACCGCTGCATAGGCCGTCTCCTCTGGTCGTCGATGGCCGGCCACGCGTATGGCGGCGGCCCGTCCACGCCCTGGGCTCCGGTGCGGGCAGAGCGGGTCAGTGCCATCGGGCTGAGCCGCAGGTCGCCGGGCGAAAGGCGGTCGCGGTTACCGGTGGCGCTGGCTCGCGCCAATATGCGCTGGATTCCGGTTACTGGGTCAGGCAAAGTATGGCCAGGTCAGCAGGGCGAGCGGAAGTGATCAGATTTACGCCCGGTGGAGATTCCTCCGCTCTGGGAGAAATAACAGCAACACTGAGCGGCGCTGACGCGCCGGAGGCCCGGCCGGTCATGGCTGGCCGGGGCCCCCGGCGGTCGGCCGGGCTTCCGGTGGCCCCCCTACGCCGGCTGCCCGGCCCGCTTGTGCTGCTTGTGCTGCTCTTCCTAACCTCCTGGTGACGAGACACGTTGCTCGGGGCTAGCTACCCCTGGCGAGGCTGTTACACCTCCGGCGCACGGTTGCCGCCCCCCCGGGGGTGGCAGCGCGCGGTCCCGGCGGCTTGAATGTGTGCATGAGCAGGGTCCATGACATAGGCGGGCAGACCGGTTTCGGCCCGGTGCCGATGGCTGAGGACGGCCAGCCGTTCCATGCCGACTGGGAGGCCCGGGTATTCGCCTTGAACCGGGTGCTTGGCGGGCGCGGCGTGTTCACCACCGACGAGTTCCGTGACGCCATCGAGCGGATCCCGGCGGAGGAGTACCTGGCGGCGGGCTACTACGAGCGCTGGCTACGGGCGCTGGAGACCCTGCTGGCGGAACGGGGACTGGCGTGAGCCTGCGGCCAGGGTCCCGGGTGCGGGCGCGCGCCGGTGACCCCGATCATCACACCCGGGTCCCGCGGTACGTGCGCGGCCACGTCGGCGAGGTGGTCGAGCTCGAGGGGGAGTGGCCGCTCCCCGATGACCGGGCGCGCCGGATCGACCCGCCCCGGGTGGAGGCGGTCTACGCGGTGCGGTTCCCCGCCGCCGAGCTGTGGGGCGAGGGCACGCACACGATCACGGTCGACTTGTGGGAGTCGTATCTGCTGGAGGAGCCTTCGTGACCGGGACACACAGCGAGCTGCCGGTAGCCGCGCGGGTCCGGCAGCTGGAGGAACGGGTCATAGCCGCCGGCCTGGCCACCGACGCCGAATTGGACGACGTGCTGGCGAGGCTGTACGACGGTGCATCCCCGGTGAACGGGGCCAGGATGGTGGCCAGGGCATGGGCCGACGAAAGTTACTTCCGGCGGCTCCTCGCGGACGGCAACGCGGCCGCTGGCGAGCTGGGGCTCGGTGACCCCTATGGCCTCGGGTACCGGCTCAAGGCCGTCGCCAACACGCCACAGCAGCACAACCTGGTCGTCTGCACGCTCTGCTCCTGCTATCCGGTGTCGCTGCTCGGCCCCTCGCCCAGCTGGTACAAGAGCCTGGCGTACCGGTCCCGGGCGGTCCGCAAGCCGCGTGCGGTGCTGGCCGAGTTCGGGCTTGAGCTGCCGGCCGGGACCGAGATCGCGGTGTGGGACGCCAGCGCGGAAACCCGGTACCTGGTGGTACCGGCCAGGCCGGCCGGGACCGGAGAGATGCCCGAGGACGACCTGGCCGCCCTGGTCACGCAGCGCGGGCTGATCGGGACCGCCGTGGTCTGAGGCGGGCCGGGGTCCGAGCGAGCCCTGCGGAGGAGTTCATGACAAGCACCGCCAACGTGGCCAGCCCGGCCGACTTCGGCCGGTACGGCGAATACTCGGTCAAGGCACCTGCCAGCGGGGACGGGAGCTTCATCCGGCCGCGCTACCCGTTCCAGGGCCGGATCACCGCGGACGGCTCCGGCGGGTACCCGGCCGAGCCGGGCCGCTATCACCTGTACGTGTCGCTGGCCTGCCCGTGGGCGCACCGCTCGGTGATCGTGCGGAAGCTGCTGGGCCTGGACGACGTGATCTCGCTGTCCGTGGTCGACCCGGTCCGGGACGGCCGCGGCTGGGCGTTCCGGGAAGGCCCCGGCCACGGGCCGGACCCGGTCAACGGGTTC
Organism: Nocardiopsaceae bacterium; assembly: GCA_031254715.1. Taxonomy (GTDB): domain Bacteria; phylum Actinomycetota; class Actinomycetes; order Streptosporangiales; family Streptosporangiaceae; genus JAIRTY01. Next base: position 2,422 of record JAIRTY010000400.1, read on the forward strand.
ACGCTGATCCGCGAGGCCTACGAGACGACCCAGCCCGGGTACGACGGGCACATCTCGGTGCCGGTGCTGTGGGACAAGCGGCAGGGCCGGATTGCCAGCAACAACTTCCCTGACATCACCATCGACCTGGAAACCCAGTTCGGCCGGTGGGCCCGGCCCGGCATCGATCTCTACCCGGAGGGGCTGCGGCCGCAGATCGACGCGCTCAACGAGCGCGTGTACACGGCCGTGAACGACGGGGTGTACCGGTGCGGGTTCGCTGCCACGCAGGACGCGTACGACGCGGCGGTGACCAGTCTGTTCGCGATGCTCGACGAGCTTGACGAGCGACTGGCCGCCCGTCGCTACCTGTTCGGCGACGCCATCACCGAGGCTGACGTCCGGCTGTGGGTGACGCTGGCCAGGTTCGACACCGTCTACGCCATCCACTTCAAGGCGACCGTCCGGCGGCTGGCCGACTACCAGAACCTGTGGCCCTACGCCCGCGACCTGTACGCCAATCCCGCGTTCGGCGGAACGACCAGCTTCGACCACATCAAGCGCCACTACTACGGGACGCACCTGCGGCTCAACCCGTACCGGATCGTGCCGGCCGGCCCGGTGATCGACTGGCAGGCACCGCACGACCGGGAGCGCCTGTCCGGCTGAGGGCCGGCCGCAGCCGCACGTTCTCCGGGCTGAATTGCTCAGGGTTTCGACTTTTACCCCCTCCAGGGGGTAAAAGTCGTAAAGATCATGAGGCGGCACTGGCTGGGCCCGGGCACGCGCGCTCCCTCTGAGGCGGCCGGCGCGCTCTGCGGGGCCGCCGGGCTGTCAGCGGCCGCCGGTAACCTGCGGCCATGGCCGGCGATCAGGTTTCCATCGAGCGCGCGCGGCCCGGTGACCTCGGCCAGATCCTGCGCAATTACCAGCACTTCTGGGGCGACCTGGAGCTGCCCCGCTACCTGCACCACCCCATGTTCATCTATGAGTTCGGCGACACCGCGTTCGTGGCGCGCCGGCCTGACGGGGTGATTGCCGGTTACCTGCTGGGCTTCGTCGCGCCCACCGGCGACGGCTACATCCACTTCGTCGCCGTCCGCGACGACGCCCGCGGTCTCGGACTGGGCCAGCGCCTCTACGCGGCGTTCACCGAGGCGGCCCTGGCGCGCGGCGCGGTCGCGCTGAAGGCGATCACGAACCCGGGGAACGAAGCCTCCATCGCGTTCCACCAGCGGCTCGGGTTCGACGCGGCCCTGTCCGAGGACTACGGCGGCGCTGGCCGCCCGCGCATCGTCATGCGCCGCGCGCTGCTGCCTGCTCCCGGGCTGGGCCGATCCTGACTACGGGCCCGCAGCCGCCGCGAGGAGCCCCGTCTGGTCCCGGCC
>JAIRTY010000411.1 GCA_031254715.1 Nocardiopsaceae bacterium
GGGGCCGCGACCGCCTCGGCGGCCCGCCAGCCCGCATCGGAAGGGGAACTCCAGCCTTCGGTGCTTTCCGTGCTTTCCGTGCTTTCCGTGCTCGCGGCGCTCGCGGTGCTTGCGCTCACCGGGCTCACCGTGCTCGCAGTGCTCGCAGTGGCGGACTCCGCCGGGGCGGAGCGGTCGGCTCCGCGCCGGCCGCGGCGGAACCAGTCCGATTCCACCGATTCGAAGATGGGCAGGCGGTTTTCCTCTCCCGAGCCGCCAGCGGGCACGACCACTCCGGGCATCGCCTGGTCAGTGTCCGCGCCCTGGTCGCCGCCGCCGTCGGACGGCTTGATCCGGCGCGCCAGCCCGCCCAGCCCGGCCATCCCGGCCAGGTCACGCAGCGAGGGCAGCGGGCCGGTGGTCTCGCGCGGCGGGCTGCTCAGGTCCGGCCGCGAGAGAGGGTGCCCGGCCGGGGCGGTCAGGTCCGGCGGCGAGAGGGCGTGCCCGGCCGGGGCGGTGCCGTTCTCCGCCGCCGCCCGATCCTCTTCCGCCGGGGCGGGCGGGCCTGCCTGGCCGGCGTCCGCAGCTGGCTCACCCGTACTGTCCTGGCCGGTGTCGAGCTGCAGCCGGTCGTCGGCCAGCGAGGGCATCGGGAAGGCAGTGGTGTCGCTGTCGGCGCGCAACGGCGAGAACCGGGGGGCGCGGGCCGCATTGACCGCGCGCTCGGTCGCTGACCGGTCATCGGCGGCGCTGGCCGCCGAGTCCGGCAGCCAGCCGCGCTGCAGCGGGCCCTCCCCCTCCGGGGCGCCTTCCGGCTCGAACCGCCGCAGCCCTGGCGTCCCGGCGGGGCTGCCAGGCGTGACGCTGTCCAGCGACACCACCTCGTCCGGCAGCCAGACCAGCGCGGTGAGGCCGCCGAGCGAGGCCGGCCGGAGCCGGACCCGGATCCCGTGCCGGGCGGCCAGCCGGGCGACCACGAACAGGCCCATCCGGCGGGACACGGCGACGTCCACCACCGGCGGGTTGTCCAGCCGCCAGTTGGCGTGCGCCATCTCCTCCGAGCCCATCCCGACCCCCTGGTCGGTGATGTCCAGCAGCACGCCGCCGCTGCTCAGCAGGTGGCCGGACACGTTCACGGGGGTGTCGGCAGCGGAGAACGAGGTCGCGTTCTCGGCCAGCTCGGCGACGAGGTGGACGACGTCGTTCACGGCCTGCCCGCGGGCCGAGATGCCCGGCTGGACGTTCAGCGCCACCCGCTCGTACTGCTCGATCTCGGACACCGCCGCCCGGAGCACGTCCACCAGCGCCACCTGCTCGGTCCGGCGCCTCGAGACCTCGTGCCCGGCGAGGACCAGCAGGTTCTCAGAGTTGCGGCGCATGCGGGTGGCCAGGTGGTCGAGCTGGAACAGGTTCCCGAGCCGTTCTGCGTCCTGCTCGCCCTGCTCCAGGTCGTCGATGAGCCTGATCTGCCGTTCCACCAGGGACTGGCTGCGGCGGGAAAGGTTCACGAACATCGCGTTGACGTTCCCGCGCAGCGCCGCCTCGTTCGCCGCCAGCCGGATGGCCTCCCGGTGCACCTGGTCGAACGCCCGGGCGACCTCACCGATCTCGTCGGACGAGTTCACGTCGATGGGCTGGACCTCGGGCGGCCCTTCCGAGGCGTCGGTCTCGCTCATCCGGCGGACCGTGTCCGGCAGCCTTACCCCGGCGACCTGCAGCGCGCCCGCCCGCAGCCGCCGCAGCGGGCGCACCATGGAACGGGCGACCCCGGCCGTGAACAGCAGCGCCAGCACCAGGAACACCAGCACCCCGCCGCCGACTATGGCCGCGTCCCGCACCGCGGACGTGCGGAGGGCGGTGGACCGGGACAGCGACGTGTCCACCAGGTTCCGCTCCACGCCGCCGAGCTGGAAGTTGATCGCGTTCGACATGGCCCCGTACCAGTCGTCCGCGGTGGTCGAGTCCCCCCGCAGGCTGCCGCCCTGGGTGGCCTGAAGCGACAGCGCCTGCGACTCCTCGGAACTGGCCAGGTACACGAACGACCTGGCCACGCTGCTGTCCCAGAGCTGGCGCTGCTGCGGCGTGGCCGATCCCTGGAACGCCTGCAGGTTGCTCTGCTGCAGCGACTGCGCCCCGGTGAGGGCGGTGACCTCACCGGGGGTGAGCTGATGCTGGATCAGCCCGGCGGTGAGGATGGCGCGCTGCTCGGAGGCCTCCTCCTTCATCAGCGAGACCAGGCCGAGGACGCGGACCGACTGGTTCAGGGTCGCGTCACTGGCTCCCTGGGCCGTCTCGTTCTCCAGCACCACCAGGTCGTTGATCACGTCGCGGTACTTCTGGACCACGACCAGCACCGGCAGTTCGGTCTTGAGAGCCGCGTTGCGCAGGTCCGGGAGGGTGTTGAGGGCGGCGACGGCAGCCGACGCTTCCTGCCGGGAACTGTCGGAGTAAGAGCCCTGGATCCGCGTCAGCAGGTTCCGGACCTGCGTCTCCGCGTTATTCGTCCCCTGGATCTGGCGATCAACGACCTGCCGTTGCTGTGCCGCCGCGTCCTTCGCCGAGGTCGATGAGCCCTTCGTCACGGCAGCGTTACGGCCGCCGTGCGAGCCCAGCGCGATGTAGTAGACCGCCTGGTCCCGCTCATCGGCCAGCCGGGTCGCCAGCAGCGTGATGTCGGAGGCGAGGGCGGCACGCTCGTTCACCCGCTGGAACAGCAGCGCGCTCCGGACCGAGGAGTAAATGCTGATGCCGCCGAGCACAAGCGCGGCCAGCGTGGGAATGGTGATCAGGAGCAGCAGCCGCGACCGCACCCGCCAGTTCTTCAGCCCGCCGCGGAAGAACCATCTCCCGCGCCGCGGCGGCGCCACGATGACCGGCGGGGTGGCAGCGGGCGCGCTGCCCAGGCCGGCGGCTGGCGCCGCGCCGGCTCGCTGCGAGGCTGCGGCCGCGAAGACGCCCCCGCCTGGCGCGCCACCGGCGGACGATCCCGCGAAGCCCGGCCTGTCCTGCGCAGCGGCGGTCCCCCCCGAGCCACCCGCCGCCACCTGGGTCAGTGCTCGCCTATCAGCCCCCTGACCGTTGTCATCAGGCCGGGCTTGGCGGCGCTTGTCGTTGCGGGACGGCACTACGCGGGACCTCTCAGCTGGACAGCGTCGGAGAACCGCAGACCCCGAGGGTCATGCGGCGGAAGCGACATGGCGGCGCATCCCTCCCGGGGTGACGAATCTGCCAGCACGACGCTGAACTCTAGGGAGCTAGCTAACCCTAGCCTCTCACCGGCGCGCCTACAGCAATAACCACATCACAGGAAAAGCCTGGCGTAACGGACATTCGCCGTATCGCCTGCCGTCAGTAGGTTACTCTCTGGCCCCGCGAACTGTCCGCAAGAATCCCGTCTGCGTACCTGTCGGCCGAACATACGGTTCTGCCCGGCTCTCTGCCGCGGCCAGCGTGATCGCAGCCGTGCACGGGGACGCGCCCTAACTCAGCCCGAGCTCCCTGGCAATGATCATCCGCTGCACCTCGGACGTGCCCTCGCCGATCTCCAGCACCTTCGCGTCCCGATAGAAGCGGGCAACCGGGTACTCGTTCATGAATCCGTAGCCGCCGAAGATCTGAGTGGCGTCCCTGGCGTTGTCCATGGCCGCATTCGACGCCGTCAGCTTGGCGATGGCGGCCCGCTTTTTCACCGGCTCCCCCGCCACCAGCCGGGCCGCGGCGTCATACCAGGCCAGCCTGGCGGCATGGGCGCGTGCCGCCATGTCAGCCAGCGTGAACTGGATGGCCTGGTACGAGCCGAGCCGGTGCCCGAACGCCTCCCGCTGCCCCGCCTGCCGCAGGCACTCGTCCACGCAGCCGGCCGCGAGCCCGGTGGCGAGCGCCGCGATCGCGACCCGGCCCTCGTCGAGTATCTCCAGGAACTGCGCGTAGCCCCGGCCGCGCTCGCCGAGCAGGTGGCCGGCCGGGACCCGGCAGCCCGCGAACGCCAGTTCCCTGGTGTCGGAGGCGCACCAGCCGACCTTGGAGTACTCCCGGCCGACGGTGAACCCGGGGGTGCCAGCGGGGACGATGATGGCCGAGATCTCCGGCCGCGGCCGGGGGGACGACCCCCCGGGATCCTCCCGCTCGGTGCCCGCCTCCCGCTCGGTGCCAGCCTCCCGCTCGCCGGTGATCGCCAGCACCGTCACCAGGGACGTGATCGAGGTGCCCGCGTTGGTGATGAAGGCCTTGGTCCCGTCGATGACCCACTCCCCGGCCTCCAGCCGGGCCCGGGTGCGCATGCCGCCCCGGATGTCGGAGCCGCCCCCCGCCTCGGTGAGCCCGAACGCGGCCAGCCGTTCCCCGGCGCACAGCTCCGGCAGCCAGCGCCGGCGCTGGTCCTCCGAGCCGAACCGGTAGATCGGCATGGCACCGAGCGCGACCGCCGCCTCAAGGGTGATGGCCACCGACGAGTCCACCCGCGCCAGTTCCTCCAGCGCCAGGCAGAGCGCGAACAGGTCGCCGCCCATGCCGCCGTACTCCTCCGGGAACGGCAGCCCGAACAGCCCGAGCTTGGCCATCCGGCTGATGATCTCGTACGGGAACTCGGCCCGCTCGTAGTACCCGCCTATCACCGGGGCGACCACGTCCCGGGCGAACCCGGCCACCGTGGCACGGAGTTCCTCGTGCTCGTCACCGAGCTGAAAGCTGATCATCTCCGCCCCCTGCGGGCCCGGCCACCAGCGGGTTCCCCGCCGGCGGGAATCTCCGCCTGACAGTCCGGCGCCGACGGGATCGCCGCCAGCGAGGTCCTCTTTCTCCCGGCACGTTACGCTCAACCACATGGCCACCTTGACCTGCCCCGGCTGCTCGGCGCCGGTCAAGCAGGACGACCTTATCTGCTTCAACTGCGGTGCCAACCTGCCCCGGCAGCACGGGGCAGAAGCGCCGCCAGCGCCCACGATCCGGCAGGAGTACCCGCGCCCAGCAGGCGGCACCGCTCCGGCCGAAGGGCGCGCCAGCTGCCCGCACTGCGGCACGCCGATCCCCGGTCCCGGCAGGCGGAACTGTTCCGGCTGCGGCAGGCCGGTCCAGTACCCCTCCGGCCCCATCTCGCCGGTGGTGCTCAGGCTGGCATTCCCGAACGGGAACGTGGACGTGCCGGCCGGCACCAGCCTTGTGCTCGGCCGCGATCCGGAGATCTCGCTGGTCGCCGCCGCCTTCGCCGACTGCGAGAACGTGTCAAGGCGGCACGCCACGATCATCGTGTCCGACTCCGGCGAGGCCACGATCCGCGACGAGCAGTCAACCAACGGCACGTTCGTGAACGGGGACCGGGTGCTGCCAGGGACCGACGCGCGGCTCGCCGACGGCGACCATGTCCGGCTCGCCGCCGACGTCACCGCGCAGGTCTCGCTGGTGCGGCTCGAGCTCGGGCCGGCCACGTTCAGCCAGAACGGTCATGCCGGGGGCTGAACCAGGGGGTATCGGCGGCCCAGAACCACGGCTGGTAGGGATCGCCGGCCGGACGCGGGGCCGGTCCTGCCAGCCAGCCGTCCCGGGGCCCGCCCGCGGGACGTGGCGGTCCCGCAGGACGCGCCGGTCCCCGCCCGGCACCGGCTGCGTCGCCCGGGCGGCCGGAACTGGTTTCTGGCTCCCCCGGACGGGCCTCAGCTGCCGGGTAATCAGGTTTCCCGGCAGCTGACCGTTCCGCAGGTTCGGCTGGTTCTTCCGGCTTGCCCGCGGCCGGCCCGGACTCGGCCGGGTAGCCGGGCGCGGACGGATGGCCGGCAGGTAACCGGGCCAGCCGATCTGCCAGCGAGGCCAGCGCGGCCCGGCCCAGCTCACCGTCACGGCCGGAATCCGGCCAGTCGAGCGGCATGCCGCTCACCCTAGCGCCGGTACGCCCGGCCGTGAGAGCATCCGGCCATTCATCATCTGTAACCACAGGGGTGACCTATGGCGACCGTGGCAGAGGAGGCCGGGCAGCACGGCCTCCGGCGAGGCGCGATCGGGCTGCGCGAGGTCCTGTTCCAGAGCATCACCGACATGGCGCCCGGGGCCGCGATCGCCGCGTCCATCCCGGCCGGCGTCGCCTTCGCGGGCGGGGCGCTGCCGCTCGCCGTGATCTTCGCGCTGATCGCGTGCCTGTTCTGCGCGTCGAGCATCGGCCTGCTCGCCCGCGAGATGCCATCAGCGGGGTCGATGGCCACCTACGCCGCCCGCGGCCTCCACCCGGGCATCGGCTTCCTGGTGGCGTGGGGATACGTGCTGGTCGGGTTCCTGATCCCGCCGCTGGTCCTGCTCCAGCTCGGGTTCACCACCGCGGCCACGATCAATCAGGAGTGGCACGGCTACCCGGCGAGCCTGTGGTGGCCGTGGACGATCCTGGGCGCGGTCATCGTGCTCGCCGCCGGCTTCTACGGCATCAGGACCTCAGCCAGGCTGGGCACCATCCTCGGCCTGTTCGAGATCGGCGTGTTCGTGGTGCTCGCCGTCTTCCTGCTGGTGCACGCGGGCGGCCACAACACCTTCGCGGTGTTCACCACCCGGTACACGCCGAGCGGCCACCGCGGCATCGCCGGGGTGATCGCCGGCTCGGTGTACACGATCCTCGCGTTCGGCGGCTTCGAGGGCGCGGCGCCGCTGGCCGAAGAGGCCAGGAACCCGAAGCGGACGATCCAGCGGGCGGTGCTGCTCGCCACCCTGCTGATCGGCCTGCTGTACGTATTCACCACTTACGCGGTCGACGTCGCGTTCGGCCCGGCCAGGTTCGACACCTTCACTACCGGCACCGGGGCGGCGTCCTGGGAGGGCATGGCCCGCTCGCTGTACGGGCTGTTCTGGTTCTTCGTGTTCCTCGCCATCGTCAACTCCACGATCGCGAACGCGAACGCCGGGGTGAACGTGTCCACCAGGACCGCCTATGCGATGGGCCGGATCGCCGCGTTCCCGCGCTTCCTCGCGCAGGTACACCCCAGGCACCGGTCCCCCGTCGCCGCGATACTGGTCGCGTTCGTGATCACGATCGCGGTGACGCTCGGCCTCGGCCTCGGCTACGACCCGGTGACCGGGTTCGTGATGGTCGCCACCGCCCTGGTCATCGTGCTGGCCGCGATCTACATCCTGATGAACGCCGCCTGCCTCGGCTACTTCGCCCGCCAGCGGGGCCGCTTCAACTGGGCGCTGCACGGGGTGGTACCGGTGCTCGGCATCCTCGCGTTCATCCCGGCCTGGCTCACCGCCGCCGGCATCGACGTGTTCTCGTTCATCACCCCGCTGACGCCGCCGGTCTCGTACATGGGCCCGGGCGTGGCGGGCTTCATGATCGTCGGCATCATCTACCTCATCTACCTGTACCAGCATGACCCGCGCCGGGTCGTCGAGGTCGGCCTGGTACACCTGGACCCGATGGAGGAGCACGAGGAGTGAGCGACCCTCAGGTCATCACGTTCCGGCCGGAACCAGCCCAGTACGCCTGGACGTTCGGCGGGGTACCGCCCGCGGTCCGGGTGAAGCCGCCAGCGGTGCTGGAGGTGTTCACCGAGGACTGCTTCGCCGGCCAGGTCCGCAGCGAGAACGACCTGGTCACCGAGGTCTGCGAGTTCCCGTTCCTGAACCCGCAGACGGGCCCCTTCTACATCGAGGGCGCCGAGCCCGGCGACACACTCGCGGTCCACTTCATCTCGATCGAGCCGGCCAGGGACTGGGGCGCGTCCACCACCGTGCCGCTGTTCGGCGCGCTCACCGCGACCCATGCCACCGCGCTGCTGAACGAGCCGCTGCCGGAGGTGGTGTGGCTGTACCAGTTCGACCGGGCGGCCGGCACCTGCCGGTTCACGGCGCGGCGCGGCGATTTCACGGTGGACCTGCCGCTGAACCCGATGCACGGCACCGTCGGGGTCGCCCCCGCCAGCCTCGAGGTGCGCAGCGCGCTGGTACCGGACGCGTTCGGCGGCAACATGGACACGCCGGAGATGCGGGCCGGGGTGACCTGCTACCTCGGGGTCAACGTGGCGGGCG
>JAIRTY010000459.1 GCA_031254715.1 Nocardiopsaceae bacterium
GGCCGGCCGCGCCCGCTGCGCTTGTCCCGGCGCTGGCTCCGGCTCGGGCCCTTGTTCCGCCCCCGGGCTAAGCTCCACCTGCGGCAGTAGCCCCGGCTCCGTTCGCGGCCCCGGCCGGGTCCGTCGCCGCCCGGGGCTGGCCGACACCGCCGCGATCGCCGGCAGCGCCAGCGCGATCCCGGCCAGCGAGAGCCCGCCCGGCCGCTCCCCGAACAGCAGGCCCGCCAGCACCGAGAGGGCCGCGGAACCGACCGCGCTGAGCGTGCTCGCCACGCTGAACGCGGCGTGCCGGAAGCCGAGGTACAGCGCCATCGCCCCGATCACGCCGCTGACCCCGGCGGCCGCTCCCCAGCCGGCGTCCGCCGCCGACGGCGCCCGGACGCTGAGCCACGGGATGATCAGCAGGCCCAGCACCGCGCCCGCCACCTCGGCCATGATCGTCACCCGGACGACGCTCGTCCCCCTGGCCGCCAGCCCGGCCGCGAAGTCCGAGCCGCCGAACCCGGCCGCGGCCGCCAGCGCCAGCAACATCGCGAGCATGCAGAAACCGTACCGATGCCGCGGACCCCGGCTGACCACCGGCGGCGGGTGTCGAAACCGGAATCCCGGCTCCGTCCTCAGGACAGGAAACGCCACCGCGCGGGCGCCCGGAGCGCCGGCGCCGGAACGGGAAGGACAGACAGCATGGACTGGAAGCTGGAAGTCGTGGTCGTGCCGGTCACCGACGTGGACCGGGCGAAGCAGTTCTACCTGGAGAAGCTGGGATTCCGGCTGGATGCCGACACTCAGCCCACTGAGACCATGCGGGTGGTGCACATGACGCCGCCCGGATCCGCGTGCTCGGTCGTGATCGGCCCGGCCGTGGTCCCGGCCGGCACGGACCTGGGCTCCGGCGCCGCGCTGCAACTGGTGGTGACCGACATCGAGCAGGCCCGCACGGAGCTGGCCGGGCGGGGAGTCGCGGTGTCGGAGGTCCAGATCCTGGACCCGCGGGACGGCGGCAAGTTCGTCCACTTCACCGACCCTGACGGCAACAACTGGGCGGTGCAGGAGGTCCGCGAGCGGGTCGGGGCGCCGCTCAGCTAGCCGGCGTTCCGCCGGTGGCCGGCCCGGGCTTCTCCCAGACCGACACGTGCTGGCGGCTGTCGCCGGTGAACGCCTCGCGCGTCCAGCCGTCCCACCGGTCGCGCAGCCCGCAGGCCGGCCAGCTGGGCCATCAGGTCCAGCTCGGCCGGCCACACGTACCGGAACGGCAGGGCATGCCCGGCAGATCTAGCCGCCCGGGAAGACGCGTTCGGCCTGGAAGACGGGGGTTCCGCCGAGCACCGTCGCCAGCACCCGGATGTCGCCGATCTGGTCCGGGCCGGCCGTCAGCGGGCTGCGGTCCAGCACCACGAAGTCCGCCGCCTTGCCCGGCTCCAGCGTGCCGAGCTCGTTCTCCCGGTGCAGCGCGAACGCGGCCTGGCTGGTGTACATGTCCAGCGCGTCGGCGGCGCTGACCCGCTCGGCCGGCCCCAGCACCCGGCCAGCGCCGGTGCGGCGCAGGACCGCGTCCCTGATGCCGACCAGCGGGTCGGCGGTGATGACCGGGGCATCGGACGATCCGGCCACGGTGATGCCGGCCTCGCGCCAGGACCGGAAGGCGTAGAGCTGGTCGGCGCGCTCCCCGAAGGCCTCGGCGAACCCGTCGCCCAGGGCCGACATGAACCCTGGCTGGCTCACGACCGGGATCGCCAGCTCCGCGGCCCGGGCCGCCAGCGGCGGGTACAGCGCGCCGCCGTGCTCGATCCGGTGCCGGCGCGGGTTGCCGGGGGCGCGCGCCAGCACCGCCGCGTAGGCGCCGACGACGGCCTCGATGGCCCGGTCCCCCTGGGCATGGATGCAGACCTGGAACCCCTGCGCATCGAGGTCACGTACCATCCCGGACAGCTCGTCCGGCTCGAAGAACAGGATCCCGGAGCCGTGCGGCGGGACCGGATAGGTGCCGTGGATGGCGGCGGTCCTGCTGCTCATCCCGCCGTCCGCCCAGATCTTGACCGCCTCGGCCGCCAGCCGGTCCGAATGGCGCCCCCGCAGGCCGGATCCGGCGAGCCAGTCGAGCTGGTCGTGTACCACCAGCCCGTACACCCGCAGCCCGAGCGCGCCCGCGTCGTCGGCCTCGGCGAAGGCGGTCAGCGTGTCGCGCCGCATGTCGGCGTCGGCCGCCGTGGTGACGCCGAGCGCCGTGAGGTGGCGGCCGGCCGACTCGACCAGCCTGGTGCGCCCGGCGGCGTCCAGCCGGGTGAGGTCCGCCCGGAAGTTGCGCTCGAACAGCCCGAACAACGGCCGCTCGAACACCACGCCGGTGAGCCGGCCCTGCTCGTCGCGGCCGAGCGCGCCGCCGGGCGGGTCCGGCTGGCCGTCGCTGAACCCGGCCTCGGCCAGGGCCGCCGAGTTGAGCGCGCCCGCGTGCAGCGACGCGTGGTAGACCACGGCCGGGCGGTCCGGCACGGCCGCGTCGAGGTCGGCCCGGGTGGGATGCCTGCCCTCGCGGAGCTTGTACTCGGCGTACCCGCTGCCGGTCACCCAGGAGCCGGCCGGGGTCCGTCCCGCCTCCTCCCGCAGCCGCGCCTGGATCGCCGGGATGTCAGGGGCCGCTGGCTGGCTGCAATCGGCGCGGGCCGCGAGGTACCCGATGTCGGCCACGTGGCAGTGCGCGTCGATCAGCCCGGGGATGACGGTCGCCCCGTCCAGCCGGGCCACCTCCGCACCCGGGCCCGCCATCGCGCGGATCGCCGCCGCCGATCCGGCCGCGGCCACCCGTCCGTCGGTGACCAGCATGCTCGTGGCCGGCCCGGCGCCCGTGGCCATCGTGACGATGTCCGCATCCTCGATGATCAGATCCATTCAGCCCTCCGCGACGATCGGATACCTGGCGGTGCGTAGAGTCACCCTGTTCCGATGATGCCGACCGAGGAAGCAATCGTGCGAGCAGTCGTGCAACGGGTAACCCAGGCCAGCGTGACCGTCGGGGATGAGGTCGTGGGCGCCATCGGCGAGCCGGGCCTGCTCGTGCTGGCCGGCGTCACCCACGACGACACGCCGGCCACGGCCGCGAAGCTGGCCGCCAAGCTATGGGGACTGCGCATCCTGGCCGGCGAGAAGTCCTGCTCCGACCTGGCCGCGCCGCTGCTGGTCGTCAGCCAGTTCACGCTCTACGCCGACACCCGCAAGGGCCGCCGTCCGACCTGGCAGGCCGCCGCCCCGGGCTCGGTCGCGCAGCCGCTGATCGAGAGCCTGGTCGCGTCCCTGCGCGCGCTCGGCGCCCGGGTGGAAACCGGCGCCTTCGGGGCGGACATGAAGGTCAGCCTCGTCAATGACGGCCCGGTCACCATCCTGCTGGAGATATGAGCCGCCGCGCCCGGCGGGCAGCCATTGCCAGGCCCGGCCAGGTAGGTAACACTCAGGCATGAACGTCCATTGATCAACGGGTTTCTGACGGGGGATTGCCATGGCCGACGCGGATCTCGTGCTTGAGGGAGGCGGCGTCAAGGGCGCCGCGCTGGTGGGCGCCATCACCGCCCTGACCTCGGCCGCCGAGCCATACACCCTTCACCGCGTGGCCGGCACCTCGGCCGGCGCCATCGTGGCGTCGATGCTGGCGGCCGGGTACAGCGCCGGCGAATTGCGCACCATCATGACCGAACTCGACTTCTCGCAGTTCGAGGACAATCCCGGGATCTTCGCCCGGCATTTCCGGGAAATCGGCGAAGGGCTCGGCCTCATCCTGCACGAAGGGCTGTTCGAGGGCCGCTTCCTGCACGACTGGATCGAGCGGATCCTGGCCGCCAGGGGCGTGCGAACCTGGGGCGACCTGCGTGACGACGACCCGGGCAGCTCGCTGCCCCCGGAGCAGCGGTACAAGCTGGTCGTGATCGTCTCCGACGTGTCACGCGGCCGGATGCTGCGGTTGCCCTGGGACTACCGGGACCTGCTGGGGGTCGACCCCGATACCCAGCCGGTGGCGGACGCGGTGCGATCGTCGGCAGGCATCCCGTTCTTCTTCCGGCCCTTCCGCCTGGCCTGCAGCCCCGGCGTCAGCCACGGCAAGGGGGAGATCCTGGGCACCGACGGCGGCATGCTGTCCAACTTCCCGGTCAGCATCTTCGACCGCACCGACGGCAAGCCGCCCCGGTGGCCCACCTTCGGCGTGAAGCTGTCGGCCCGGCTCTCGCTCGCCCATACCCCCTGGGACGAGAACGCCGACTCGATCCAGCTGGCCAAGTCGCTGCTCGCCACCATGCAGCGGGCGCACGACCAGGTGTTCGTCGACCAGCCGTCGGTGGCATCCCGGACCATCTTCGTGGACACGACGGGCTACAACGCGACCGACTTCCACCTCACGCAGGCGGACAAGGAGAAGCTGTTCGACCACGGGCAGGCAGCCGGCAAGAAGTTCCTCGGCAAGTGGAACTGGGTCAAGTGGCAGCAGGGCGACTACACAACCCTCAGGTGAGCGGCCCGGCCCGCGCACGCCCGCGCGGGCCCGGCGGGGGCTACCTGATCTGGAACGAGGCGAGCCCTTCCGGCTGCTCAGGCTGCACAGCGACCCCGGTTACGACCGCCCCTGGCGGCCCGTGCTGCGCCCAGCCCACCAGCCGGCCGGCTGCCTCGGGCTGCCCCTCCACCACCGCCTCGACCCGGCCGTCGGGCAGATTGCGCACCCAGCCGCTCACCCCGCTGCGCAGCGCCGCCTGCTGGCAGGCGTACCGGAAGCTGACGCCCTGCACGCGGCCGGAGACCAGCAACCGGTATCGGATCACGCCCCCACTCAGGTGGTCTCCAGGTCGCGCTTGAGGCGCGCCAGGGTGGTGCGCATGCCTTCGGCGTTGACCTCCGGGCGGGAGTTCGCCACCGGCCCGGTGAAGATGCGGCCAAGGAGATGGCCGCCCCGGCCGCGCCGGTCCTGCCAGTGCTCGGTGACCTCGGTGCCGCCGGGCACCGCCGCCAGCCGGTACGTCCACCGGGCCACCGGCATCCCGAACGTCGTGACGTCGAACCCGAACTCCTCGCCGGGACGGGCGGCCACCACCCGGCAGGTGGTGAACCAGACGAACGGACCGCGCCGGTTCAGTCCCACGAACCGGGCGGGCGAGCCGTCGCGCCTGGACCACACCCACGTTGAGAAGCACTCCGGGCTCCAGCGCGTCATCCGGCGGACGTCAGAAACGGCCTGGTAGACCTGGCCCGGCGCCGCCCCGACGGTGATGCGCTCGGCCACCTCAGCTGACATGCCACCACACCTTAGCGGCCGGCACCGCCGGAGCCGAGACGCTTGCTGAGCCCGGCAGGGCTGCTGGCCGCTACCGGTGCGAGCGCATCAGGCCGGCCAGCCGGAACGCCCCGAAGACCAGCAGCGCCACCACGGCAATCCAGAACAGGAAGTGCAGCGCCGAGATCACGGCCGAGATCAGCAGGAACACGACAAGGACCGCGAGCAGGATCAAGATAAGACGCCCCATACCTGCAGCATATGCGACCCGCGGCGATCCTGGCTGGCCCGCGGCCGGGCCGGTGTCATGACGCTCGCGCGCCACCACGGCCCGCCGGGCATCTGCCACAATGGGATGACGGACCGGAATGGCAGGATTCACCGTGGCTGATGAGACCGCAATGAGCCCGGCGCAGCTCACCGAGCAGGTCGTCGCCGCTTACGCGGACACCCCCAGCCCGCGCCTGCGGGAGCTGCTCACCGCGCTGGTCAGGCACCTGCATGCGTTCGCCACCGAGACCCGGCTGACCGAGGCCGAGTGGATGGCCGCGATCGAGTTCCTCACCGCGACCGGCCAGAAGTGCGACGACCGCCGGCAGGAGTTCGTGCTGCTGTCGGACGTGCTCGGGGTCTCGTCGCTGGTGGACGTCATCAACGCGGCCGCGGGGGCCACCGAGTCCACCGTGCTCGGCCCGTTCTACCGGCCCGGGGCGGCGGCCCGCGCGATGGGCGAGCCGACCGGCCGGCCGGAGGACGGCGACCCGGCGCTGATCCGCGGCACGGTGACCGGCCTGACGGGCCGCCCGCTCGCTGGCGCCACCCTGGATGTCTGGCAGGCCGCCGCCAACGGGCTTTACGACACCCAGGACCCCGGCCAGCCGCCGTTCAACCTGCGCGGGGTCTTCACCACCGGCGACGACGGCCGCTACCACTTCCGCGCGGTGCGGCCGGTCAGCTACCCGATCCCGACCGACGGCCCGGTCGGCGGCCTGCTGGCAGCCTCGGGCCGCCATCGCTGGCGGGCCGCCCACATCCATGCGATCGTGTCCGCCCCCGGCTGCCGCTCGGTCACCACCCACATCTTCGACGCCGACAACCCCTACCTCGATAGCGACACCGTGTTCGGCGTGAAGGGCTCGCTGGTGCGCAAGTTCCGGCCAGCAGGGCCCGATGACCCGGCGGACGTCAGCTATGTGGCGGAAATGGACTTCGTCCTCGCGCCGGTCACCGGCAGCGCCCAGGCCCGGGACTGACCCGGCGCGGCCAGGGAACCGCGGGCGGGCAGCCGACCGGGTCTTTTACACGGTCACGGCCCCGGCCTATCACTTAGTCTGGATCCCGGATGACGGCCATCCATGGCGTCAGGGAGGTGCCGTGACCGACCCCGTTCCCCGGCAGGGGCTCTGGTCGATCCCGGGCGAGGGAGTCCTCGCCCGGCAAGGGAGCCTGGTCGTGCTCAGCGGCATCGACGAACCGGACTTCCTGGAGAAGCTGCTGGACCTGCTGGCCAGCGCCAGCCCCGGCGGCAACGGCCGCGCCTTTGCCGACGCGGTCGGGAACACGGTCGAAGCCGGCCAGGGGTGGGGCAGCGGGCAGCCCGGTCAGCCGGGCCCGGCCGTGGTCGCATTCGGCCCGGCCGGGGCGGGGCTGGCGGTCACCGTCGCCGGGACCGCCTGGGCCGAGATCACGACAGCGCAAGGTACCCACCGGCTGTCGGCCGGGCAGCCGTCGACCGTGCTGAGGGGCCTGATCGGGGTTCCGGTCCAGACGGTACGCGCCGGCCTGGGCACCGACCACGGCAGCGGCCGGACCGATCGGTTCTCCCGGCTGGACAGCGGCACGGTCCGGGCCGGAGGCCTGTCCTACTACTCCGGTCAGCCGGACCCGGCAGCCCCGGAGCAGCCAGCCCAGCCGCCGCCCGCGGGACCGCCGTCCGCTGCGCCGATACCTCCGGCCGCCGCGCCGGCCCCGTCGGCCGCCCTACCGCCAGCGGTGCCGCCGGTCGTGGTGCCGGGGGCTTTCGGCGCTGGTCAGGCTCCGGCCGCGGCCGCCCAGGCGGAAGCGGGCCAGGACGACGCGTTCGCGGCGGAGCCGTACACGCCGGCCGAGCCGTACCAGGCAGAGCAGCCGTTCGCAGCCAGAGAGCCGTTCGGGACCCCGGAGCCGTTCGCGACCGGAGAGCCGTTCGGCGCCGGAGAGCCGTTCTCGGCCCCAGAGCCGTACGGGGCCGCAGAACCGTACGGGGCCGCAGAACCGTACGCGGTCCAGGAGCCGTACGGGGCCGCGGAGCCGTTCGGGACCCCGGAACCCTACGGGGCCGCTGAGCCGTTCGGGACCGGGCCGGCACCGGCGGAGCCGCCCGGCGCAGCACCGTTTGCCGGCGAGCAATACACCGAGGAGCCGTTCAGCACCCCGCCGTTCGGCGAGGAGGCCATGCCCTACCAGCCGGACCTGGGCGAGCACGCCGGCTTTGATCCTGGCCCGCCGGGATCCGGGCCCTTCCCGGCCGGCCCCGCGGAACGCGGGCCGTTCGAACCAGCCCCGGCCGGGCCCGCCGGGTTCGACCCCGGGCCGCCGATTCCGCCGGTCCCCGGCCCGCCGGGCCGGCCCGCCGACCAGGCAGCGGCCGCTGGCACCCGCCCCAGGACCGAGCAGGCAGACGTACCCGGCTTCGACGACGGAGCGGCGGCCGACCCGGACGCGCCGGTGGTGCTGGGCGTGTACTGCAAGAACGGGCACTTCGGGGACCCGGATGCCCGCTCCTGCGCGGTCTGCGGGGCCGCTATCAGCCGCCGCTCCGCCGCTCCCGAGCCAGGCCCGCGGCCCCCGCTCGGGGTGCTGGTCCTGGAGGACGGGACGGCCTACGACCTGGACGGCGACTACGTGCTCGGGCGGGAACCGGTCCGGGACGCGGCGGTCTCCGCCGGTGACGCCCGCCCGCTGCGGGTGATCGACGCCGAGTCGACGGTCTCCCGGGTCCACGCCCGGGTCCACCTGGACGGGTGGCAGGTCCTGCTCACCGATCTGGGCTCGGCGAACGGCACCCGCATCCGGGCCCCCGGCTCCAGGGGCGAGCAGCCGCTCGACCCGCAGGTGCCGGTCAGGATCATGCCAGGCACCCGGGTGTTCGTGGGCGCGCAAGGGCTCAGCTTCGAGCCCTTCCACGACGGCTGACCGCGACCGGCGCACCGACGCGGATAGGGTCGGCAGCGGCAGAAACCGGGTAAGGTCCCGCCATGTCGCAGAACGATCCCGGCTCGCCGCCGCCGTCCGGCAAGGTGCGGGTGGCGGTGGTCTTCGGAGGGCGCAGCCCCGAGCACGCGGTCTCGTGCATCACCGCGGGCAGCGTGCTGGCGGCGATCGACCGTGACCGGTACGACGTCGTGCCCATCGGCATCGCGCGCAACGGCCAGTGGGTGCTGGCCGCCGACGACCCGGACCGGCTGGCCATCGAGGCCGGCCAGCTTCCCTCGGTCGACGGCACCGGCACCGCGGTAGCCCTGCCCGCCGACCTGCCAGCGCTCGGCCTGGTGACGATCGAGCCGGGCGAGGTACCGCGCCAGCTCGGCCAGGTGGACGTGGTCTTCCCGCTGCTGCACGGCGCCTTCGGCGAGGACGGGACCGTGCAGGGCCTGCTGGAGTTGGCCGGCGTCCCCTACGTCGGGTCCGGGGTGCTCGCCAGTGCCGCCGGCCTGGACAAGCACTACATGAAGGTGCTGCTGGCCAGCCATGGCCTGCCGGTGGGGCCGTACGTGGTGATCAGGGACCGGGAATGGCGCCGCGAGCGCAAGCGGGCCGTTGACGCGGTCAAGGAGCTGGGGTGGCCGGTGTTCGTCAAGCCGGCCCGGGCCGGATCCAGCATCGGTATCACCCGGGTCGAGTCCGAGGACGACCTGGAAGAGGCGATCGAGGCGGCCAGGGAGCACGACCCCAAGGTCGTGGTGGAAGCGGCCGTGGCCGGCCGCGAGATCGAGTGCGGAGTGCTGGAAGGCCTCGGCGACGGGCCGCCCGAGGCCAGCGTCCCGGCCGAGATCATCGTCCACGGCGGGCACCAGTTCTACGACTTCGCGGCCAAGTACCTGCCCGAAGAAGGCACCGAGTTGCAGGTCCCGGCTGAGCTGCCGGCCGCGGTGACGGAGCAGGTGCGGCGGATGGCCGTGGCCACGTTCGAGGCCCTGTCCTGCGAAGGGCTGGCCCGGGTCGACTTCTTCTACACCCGGGACGGCTCGCTGCTCGTCAACGAGATCAACACCATGCCCGGCTTCACGCCGTCGTCGATGTTCCCCCGCATGTGGGCGGAGTGCGGGCTCGCGTACCCGGCGCTGGTGGACCGGCTGATCCGGCTGGCCCGGCAGCGGCGGGTAGGGCTGCGGTAGGCCACCGGTAACCACCCGCAGCGGGTGATGACGGGGTCATCGCTGGCCACAAGCCTGAAAGCAGTCCCATGGACCGCCAGCGCGCGACAGGGGGGACCGCAGTGGCCAAGGCCGATGGCACGTTCATCTACGTCGCCACCTACCCGGACGAGAACACGGCCCAGGACGACTACGAGGTCGTCAAGGACCTTCATCACCAGGGCCTGGTCGGCGCCTACGACGCCGCCGTCGTCACGAAGGACGCGGGCGGCAAGGTACACGAGAACAAGGACGAGACCGCGACCAGGCACGGCGCCTGGTGGGGGGTGGCCGCCGGGGCGGCGGTCGGGATCCTGTTCCCGCCTGCCGTGCTCGGCGCGGCTGCCGCCGGCGGGGTCATCGGCGGCGTGAGCGGCCACCTGGCCAAGGGCATGTCCAGGTCCCGGGCCAAAGAGATCGGCGACCTCATCGACCCGGGCCAGGCGGGGCTGGTCGTCGTCGGCGAGACCAAGGTCCAGCAGGCCATCCAGCGGGCCGTGCGGCGGGCCGAGAAGGAAACCGCCCAGGAGCTCGACGTGGATCCCAAGGACGTCGACAAGGTGCTGGCAGGGGCCACCGGCGGGCGGTAGCCGGACCGCCCGCCGGTCTCGTCAGCGGCGTCAGGACCGGTAGAAGTCCCGCTCCCAGCGGTGCTTCGCGAGGGCGGAGCGCTGCCCGGCGGTGAGGTGGCCGCCGTCGCTGACGGCCGTGTTGCGCTCCACGTTCCGCACCGTCCGCATGCC
The DNA here is from genome assembly GCA_031254715.1 of Nocardiopsaceae bacterium. Classification (GTDB taxonomy): domain Bacteria; phylum Actinomycetota; class Actinomycetes; order Streptosporangiales; family Streptosporangiaceae; genus JAIRTY01. The sequence continues at coordinate 10,389 of JAIRTY010000459.1, forward strand.
CGCGATCACGGTCGACACGGCCTGCCCGCCCAGCGCGTAGCGCAGCGCCACCTCCGCCAGCTGGTCGCGGCCGATGCCCAGGTCCGCGGTGATTCCATCGACGTGCCTGTCGACCTGCTGCTTGCGGTCGCCGCCGAAGTAGCTGGCGCGGAAATCGCCGGGAGGGAACGTGCTGGCCGCAGTGATCTGGCCGGTGAGGGCGCCCTCGTCGAACGGCACCCGGACGATGACTCCGGTCCCGTGCTCGGCGCAGGCCGGCAGCAGCTTCTCGGCCGGCTCCTGGTGGAAGACGTTGTAGATCGCCTGCACGGTGTCCACGTGGCCGCTGCGGATCAGCCCGATGACGTTCTCCGGCTGGTAGTCGTTGACGGACACGCCGAAGAACCGGATCTTGCCCTCCCGCTTCAGGTCCGTGATCGTCTCCAGCCAGTCCCCGCGGCCCACCCACTCGTCGCTCCACACGTGGAACTGGAGCACGTCGAACGCGTCCAGGCCGGAAGCGCGCAGGCTGGTCTCCAGGCTGGCCCGGATGTGGCGGCCGGGGAACGTCTCGGCCGGGTCCAGGCCGCCGGGCGCGGGCCAGATCCCGTTCTCCGGCGGCACCTTGGTGGCGACGTAGAGGTCCTCGCCCCGGTGCTCGCGCATGACCTTGCCGACGATGCGCTCGCTCTCCCCATAGCCGCGGGCGGTGTCGATGAAGTTGACGCCGAGCTCGATCGCCCGGTGCAGGGCCCGGAGCGACTCGTCCTCCTGCGCGCCGATCCACATCGACCCGCCGATCCCCCATGCCCCGTAGCCGATCTCTGACACCGACAGGCCGGTGCTCCCGAGCGGGCGGTAACGCATGCTGGTTCCTCTCGTCGGTTCGTGCCGGGGACAGCTGGCTGGACGACGTACCGCCCGCAGCGTAACGCCCGGCGCCTCCGTTAGCTGGTGATCAGGGTGCCTGCCGTGCCCGCGAGCACCGCCTCCCCCAGCGCGACGACGATCCTCACGCCGCCCCGGCTCCGGGCTCCTCGCCCGGCCCCGTCGCACCCGGGCCGGCCCCGCTGCCCGCGGTAGCGACCATCAGCGCCTTGACCGTGTGCATGCGGTTCTCCGCCTGATCGAACACGACGGACGCGGGCGACTCGAACACCTCCTCGGTGACCTCCAGCGCGGTCAGGCCCCGCTTGCCGGAGAACTGCCGCCCCACCTCGGTCTCGGTGTTGTGGAAGGCGGGCAGGTCGTGCAGGAACTTCACCGCCGGGTTGCCGGTGGCCGCCATCGCGGCGGCGTTCACCTGATAGGGCAGCAGCAGGTCGATCCGCTCGTCCCAGTCGGCAGCGGACTCCCCCATCGACAGCCACACGTCCGTGTACAGGAAGTCGGCCCCGGCCACGGCCTCGCCCACATCATCGGTCACCAGCAGCCGGGCTCCGGAGGCACGTGCCCGGTCCTGGGCGGCCGCCAGCACCGCGGCGGAGGGCTGCAGGCCGGCCGGGGCGCAGATCCGGGTGTCCATGCCCAGGATGGCCCCGGTCACCAGCAGCGAGTTCGCGGTGTTGTTCCGGCCGTCGCCCAGGTAGCAGTAGCTCACCTGGTCCAGCGGCCGGCCGGCGTGATCGCGCATGGTCAGCATGTCGGCGAGCATCTGGGTCGGATGCCAGCTGTCGGTGAGCCCGTTCCAGACCGGCACCCCGGCGTAGCGGCCGAGGATCTCCACCGACTCGTGGGCGGCGCCGCGGAACTCGATGCCGTCGAACATCCGCCCCAGCACCCGCGCCACGTCCTTGACCGACTCCTTGTAGCCCAGGTGCGACTCGCCGGGGCCGATATAGGTCACGTGCGCGCCCTCGTCGTGCGCGGCGACCTCGAACGCTGACCGGGTCCGGGTCGATGCCTTCTCGAAGATCAGGGCGATGTTCAGGCCGGCCAGCCGGGCGCTCGCGGTGCCCAGCTTCTTCTCCTGCCGCACCCGCGCCCCGAGTTCGATCAGGAACAGCAGCTCCTCCCGGGTGAAGTCGAGCTCCTTCAGCAGGCTGCGTCCCCGCAGGTCCATCGCGTCTCTCCTTAGCTCGTGCCGGGCAGCCCGCCCGCCCTGACCAGCAGGCAGCCGCCAGGCACCAGACCGTTCCGTTATCTAAATCCCGCTCTCACGAGTATTCACGCCGGTCACGCTCGCTGCGGATGACGGACCGCGGCCTTGCCGCGGACCACCGGGTTGGCCAGCTCCCCGAGCTCGCTGATGCGGATCCGGACCTCGTCGCCGGGCTGCAGCGTGAACGGCAGCTCCGGGACCACGCTGGTCCCGGTCGACAGCACCACCCCGCCAGGGAACTCGTCCTCGCGGAACAGGAACTCCGCCAGTTCCGGCACCCGCCGCCGCAGCCCGGCGGTGCTGGCCCGGTCCTGCCACACCACGGTGCTGGCCTGGGGGGACGACCCCCCCGAACCCCCCGCGGGCCCGCCGCGGTGGATCGCCATCTCGATCGTCAGCGCGTAGGGGTCCGGCACCTCCCAGGCCGGCCGGATGCCGGGCCCGAGCGCGCAGCCGCCCAGGTAGATCTTTGCCTGCGGCAGGTAGAGCGGGTTCTCTCCCTCGATCGACCGCGAGCTCATGTCGTTGCAGATCGTGTAGCCCACTATCTCGCCGCCGGCGTTCAGCACCGCGGCGAGCTCGGGCTCTGGCACATCGATGCCGGAATCGGCCCGTACCGACACCGGGCTGCCGGGGCCGGCCACCCGCCAGGCCGCCGACTTGAAGAACAGCTCGGGCCTGGCCGCGCCGTACACCCGCTCGTAGATGTCGGCCTCGTGCTCGCTCTCGGCGACCCGGGCCGCCCGGGAACGCTCGTAGGTGACGCCGGCGGCCCACACCTCGGTGAGCCCGTCCGCCGGCGCCAGCAGCGTGACCGCGGCCACCGGCAGCGGCTCGCCGCCGGGAGCTTCGCACAGCTCCCGGATCGCCGGCAGCGGCAGGGCGAGCAGGCCGGCCACGGACTGTTCCGGCGGCAGCGGCACCACCTGGCCGCCGGCCAGCCTTCCCAGCCGCGGGGCGTGGCCACCGGGGGACACGAACCTGACGAGCTGCACCTGGTCTCCTCACGTGCGCTGCTTTTCATTCTGCGGAACGGTTATGTGCCTGGTTCAGGTGATTCATTACGTAAGGGAAGATTCATGATTTCACCATGATGCCCGAGGGATCTGGTGATTCACGAAGCGGCGGACGTACGCTAATCCTGGGGCATTTCCGGGTTCTCTGGCGGGCGCGCGCCGGACCCGGTTTTGCGCGCTCTGTGCTTGTGTGCTCTGTGTTTGCGTGCTGTGTGGGGAGGGCAGACGATGGGCAGCCGCGGGAGAAGCGCAGGATCAGGGGATGCCGGGGGCGGATCCCGGCAGCGCTGGGCGGTGCTGCTGGGAGTGGCCGGGGTGCTGGCCGCCGGATGCTCAGGCACGCCGAACTCGATAACGGAGCCAGTCACAGCGAAGACGCACGCCGCCGCGAATGCGAAGCCGGCCGCGGCCGGCCAGCCGCCGAAGCTGACCATCACCCCGGCTGACCGCAGCACTCACGTCAGCCCGCAGCGGGATGTCAGGGTCGCGACCACGCGCGGCAAGATGGAGCAGGTCACCCTGATCACTGCCGGGTCCGACCCGGTCAGCGGCGCGCTCAACAGCGCCGGAACCGCCTGGCACAGCACCACGCCGCTGCAGCCGTCGCGCCGCTACACGGTGACCGCGACGGCGGCCGGGCCGTCAGGCAAGCCGGTCACCCGGACCAGTTCGTTCCGCACCCTCACCCCGGCCGCCACGCTGTCCGCGCAGACGCTGCTGGGGCACCAGACCTACGGGGTCGGCATCCCGATCATGCTCACCTTCAATCACGCGGTCAGGAACAAGGCGGCGGTGGAGCGGTCGATCGAGCTGTGGACCTCCAAGCCGGTGGTCGGCGCCTGGTACTGGGACGGGAACAAGGCCCTGGACTTCCGGCCCCGCACCTACTGGCCGCAGCACACGCGGGTGCGGTTCGTGGCTCACCTGAAGGGAGTGGAAGCCGCTCCCGGGGTGTACGGCACCGCGAACCTCAGCCAGTCGTTCCGGATCGGCAACTCGCTGATCGCTGTGGTGAGCACGAGGACCCACTACGAGAAGATCTACTACCGCGACAAGCTGCTCGGGCACTGGCCGGTCAGCACCGGCTCGCCCGGCGACGACACCGCCAACGGCACCTACCTGACCATCGAGAAGGGCAACCCGGTGCTGATGAGCGGACCGGGGTACACGAA
>JAIRTY010000466.1 GCA_031254715.1 Nocardiopsaceae bacterium
CCCGGGGGGACGACCCCCCCCGACCCCCCCGCAGGGGGCTGGCCCGCTCCGCCGTCAGGGGCCATCTGCCGTCCCGCGCCCCGTCAGGCGGACGGGTGCCCGGGGCCGGCGGCCGCCCCGTGCTCGTGACCGTGCTCGTGACCGTGGTCGTGGCCGGCGGGCCGGGCCGCCAGGGCGGCTACCCGCTCGCTCAGGTCGCTGGCACTGACGAACCCGCTCTCGCTGGCGAACCGTTCCAGGGACCGCAGCCAGCACTCGTAGTAGCTCCAGCCCTCACCCGAGGGGTGCTCAGCCTCCCATTGCGCGATCTCCCGGATCAGCGCCCGGCGGAACTGCTCCCACTCGATCCGCCCGGCACCGCTCAGGGCGAGCGCCACGCCGAACGCGCGGCTCTCCCACGGCGCCGCGAACACGAGCTCACCGTTGTCGCGCGGGGGCGCGGCCGGCCCGGCGGAGTCGAGCAGGTAGCCAGGGTCGGCACGGCCGCCCGGGCCGGTCACGGCGCGCTCACCACCGCGACGCCCACCATGGCGTCCCTGGTGACCAGGCCTGCCAGCTCTTCCTCGGTGAGGCCGCCGGTCCCGGCCGGGCGCTCGGGCAGCACCAGGTACCTGACCTCGGAGCTGGAGTCATGCACCAGGATCTCGACTGACTCGCCGAGTTCCAGCCCGAACTCGCGCAGCACCTGCCGGGGCTCGCGTACCACCCGCGACCGGTAGGCGGGGTCCTTGTACCACGACGGCGGCAGGCCGAGCACGGGCCACGGGTAGCACGAGCAGAGCGTGCACACGACCACGTGATGCACCTGCGGCGTGTTCTCCAGCACCACGATGTGCTCGCCCTGCGGCCCCTTGAACCCGAGCTCGCCGATGGCCGCGGTGCCGTCGGCGAGCAGCCGCTCCCGGTACTCCGGGTCGGTCCACGCCTTCGCTACCACCTTGGCGCCGTTCATCGGGCCCACCGACTGCTCGTAGGTCGCGATGAACTTGCTGACGGTGCCCTCGTCGATCAGCCCGCGCTCGGCGAGCAGCGAGGCCAGCGCCTCGACGCGCAACGCGGGGTCGAGAGGTTCCTGCGCGGTTGTCATCTCGCCGGCTCCAGGTAGGGCTCGTACAGGTCAATGGTCAGCCGGAACGGCTCGGCGTCCGGCCCCCACAGCTCGGCCGAGTCGAACTCGACCGTGTAGCAGTGCTGCGGGTTCTCGCCGTCGAAGCTGGCGGCGCTGTCGGGGAAGACAGCCGCCGGCTGCATCGCGGCCACCGTCCCGGTGCGGCCCCGCACGTACCGCGGCAGCCGGGTGTGCCCGGTGGGGTGAACGTCGGCCGCCGCCCGCACCCGGTCGCCCACCGCGAACGCCGGCGCGGTGTCCAGCTCGCGCAGGTTCCCCGGCCCGGTGATTTCCATCTGCGGCTTGTGCGGCTCCGGGTCCGGCGGCTCCGCGACGTCCTGGCCGCTGAGCCTGGCGGCCCTGGCGCGCACCTGCTCGTCGGTGATGATGCCGCTGTCCTCCATCATGAGCTGGGCGCCCATGGTCCACCGGTTCCAGTACCCGCGCAGGTACTCCGGCGGCGGCACCCGCTCGATGGCGTGCCGGAACGCGGGCAGGTTGGTGCCGGCTATCCGGGCCGCCAGCGCTCCGATGGCGAACGCCTTGCCCTCCCAGCGGTGCTGGAACGGCGGGTCAGCGGTCAGTGGCTGCACCCGGCCGAAACCCTGCATGCCCCCCACGTCATGGATCCCGTCCATGCGCTCATACTCCCTCCGGTGCGGGCACCCGGGAATGCCGGCCTGCGCGGCCGGTGGTGGCAGGCCGGCATTCCCCGGGCGGTCAGACGGTCCAGGTGTTGAGCTGGAATGCCCCACCCCGCCACGCCGTGAGCGCCGAGTCGAGCACGTCCAGCGGGTTGAACGCCTTCACGCCGTCGATGAGGTCTTCTTCCCTGAACCCGTACAGCGCACCCATGGCGAACCGGCAGGCGTAGACCTTGGCGCCCTCTTTCAGCAGCGTCTCGATCTGCTTGTTGCCGGCCAGGTTGCCGGGGAAGCCCTCGGTGCCGACGGTGGGGTAGCCGCGGTGCCGGGACGCCAGCAGCACGCCCGGACCGTACAGGATGATCGACACGTCGAAGCCCTTCCGCACCAGCCGGGTCGACGTGAGCAGGTTGACCAGCGACACCGATCCCTCGAACGGGACCGAGTGGATGAAGACGAAGGCCTTCTCGCCCGGGTTGGCCCGGATGTCGTCGAAGACCTTCTCCTGAGTGTCGTAGAGCGAGTCGACGCCGGGTTCGGCGCGCGGCGACTGAACGGTGATCGGCATGAACCCTCCTGACGGTTGTTGACTACCGGCACCCTGCGGGCGCTACACGGCCGGCCCGCGCGGTCGCTGGGGTTTCGTCCACGTCCTGCGGTGGCTGCCCGGCATGCGCCGCATCACGGCCGATCGCAGCGGCCAGGGCAGCGACCGGTAGGCCGGCACATAGACCCGCAGCCAGAACACCTCCGCCCCGTGCGGCCGCCGCGGTGGCGGGACGTGGTACTTGCTGGCCATCTGCTGCTGTGCCGCGACCATGAGGTAGTGCTCCGAGGTGGCGCGCAGCCAGCGGGCGAAGGACATCTCAGGATCCCTGCCCTGCCAGCAGTGCCTGCGCGGCCAGGGCGATCGGCTCATTCAGGGCGCCGATGGGCGGCGAGTAGACGTTCTCCATGGTGGCCAGGTCGCCGACGGTGATTCCGGTCCGCACCGCCATGGCCAGGAAGTCGGCCCGTTCCTTGATGCCTTCCCTGCCCACCATCTGGGCGCCGATCAGCCGCAGCGTGCCGGGCTCGGCCAGCAGCTTGACCCGGAGCTTCGCCATCCCCGGGTAGTAACGGGCGCGGGAGATCCCCTCCGCCGTCCCGACCACGTGCGGGATGCCGAGCGCGGTGGCGAGGGTCTCGCTGAACGAGACCCCGCCGATCATCCAGTCTCCGGCGACCATTCCCCACGGCACGCTGACCGGCTGGTACCTGCGCTCGCCGCCGGCCGCGTTCGTGCCGGCGACCTTCCCCTGCGCGTAGGCGTGGCTGCCGGACAGGCCCTGGATGGGAATGTTGCTGACGCTGTGCGGCACCTCGATGCAGTCCCCGGCGGCCCACACGCCGGGCGCCGAGGTCTTCATCCGCTCGTCGACGACGATGCCGTCGGCGGATCCGGTCTGCAGCCCGGCCGCGCGCGCCAGTGCCGTGTTGGCTGCCTTGCCGGTGCAGATGACGGCGAGGTCGCAGGCGATCTCGCCGTCAGAGGTCTGGGCCGCGGCGACCGCTCCGCCGTCGCCGGTGAATCCCTGCAGGGTCGTGTTGAAATGCAGCTTGGCGCCCTTCTCCAGCCACGACTCCTGCACCGGGGCGGCGATGTCGGGGTCGGTCGCCGCCGCGAGCGCCCACGGGCCGGGGTCCACCAGGTGCACGTCGATGCCGCGGTGGAGCAGGGCGGTGACCATCTCCAGGCCCAGCGGCGATGCCTCCACCACGACGGCGCTGCGGACGCCGTCGAGCGTCTTGTCCCATTCCATCGCCCGCCGGATGTTCTTGACGTAATAGAGGCCCTCGAGATCCAGGCCAGCCACACCGGGAGAGGCGTAATGGAAGCCGGTGGCCACGATCAGCCGGTCGTAGGGCACCTCATCGCCGCCGGCGACCGATACCGTCTTCTTTCCGGTGTCGAATCCGGTGGCCTGTGTCTCATAGTGGATGTCAATGCCCTGCTGCGCGTAAGCTTCCTTAGTTGCCAGGAAAAGCCGCTGGAAGTCGGGAATCTCCTTGCCGTGGACATAAGGAATGCCGCACGGGCTGTATCCGACGTCCTCGAACTCGGTATAGACGCGGACGTCCGCAGCCGGGTCGGTCACCTTAGCGGCACCGGCGGCCCCTATCCCCGCCGCGCCGCCGCCGATCACCACGATCCGCTGCGCCATCGGGACCTCTTCTCATGCGCCGGGGACTGCGTTTAGTATCGGCGATGATTCATCCACTATACTGGCGGGAGCCCCCCTGAACGTCAAGCCACACCCCACACCCGCACCGGTAGGTGCCACATGAGCAGAGCGCCTCGCACCCAGGGTCCGCCATGCCTTGACGCGCCCTCCGCCGCCGCGGCCGACGGCCGCGGCGGCGACCTCGAGCGGATCGTCAACTCCATCGGCCTCAAGGTCTTCAGCCTGCGCAAGCGGATGGGCCTGTCGCTGCAGCAGCTGGGCGAGCGGTCGGATGTCTCGGCAGCCGCCATCCACAAGATCGAGCAGGGCGGGATGGTGCCGACCATCACCACCCTGCTGAAGATCGCTGGCGCTCTCGGCAGGCCGGTGTCGTACTTCGTCGAAGAGGACGTCGGGCACGACGATGTCGCGGTGCTCACCCAGCCCGGCGAGACACGGCCCGTCTACACCTCGCACAAGGGCATCACGCTGAACAGCATCTCCGGCCCGTACGGCCGGTTCCTGCTCGCCGGCGCCAGCGCCACGCTCGCGCCCTCGGCGACCAGCGGGCGCAAGCCGATGCAGCATCCCGGGGAGGAGCTGGTGCACGTGATCTCCGGGGCCATCGAGTTCACCGTGACCGGCCAGACCTACCTGGTGGAACCGGGGAGCACCCTGCACTTCCGCGGCGACCAGCCGCACACCTGGCGCAACCCGGGTGACACCGAAGCCACCGCGGTCTGGCTGGCGCTCCGCCCGCAGTAGCGGCCGATGCTCGCGACGCTGCTGCCGGGCGGCTGCGCCGCAGCGGAAGCCTTCGGCCCGCCGGGAGCCGCGGGCCTGCGCCCGGCCGAGGCGGCCGCGATCGGCACCGCCGGGCCAGGGCGGCGGGCGGAGTTCGCGGCCGGCCGCGCCTGTGCCCGCGCCGCGCTCGGCTCGCTGGGGATCACCCCGGGCCCGATCCTGCCCGGGCGCGCGGGCGAGCCCTGCTGGCCGCCCGGGGTGACCGGCAGCATCACCCACTGCGCTGGCTATCGCGGCGCCGCCGTCGCCAGGGAAGGTGACGTTGCCGCCATCGGGATAGACGCCGAGCCGGCGCGCGCCCTGCCGGACGGGCTGCTGGCAGCCGTGGCCGGCGCCGGCGAGCAGGGCCGGCTGCGGGAACTGGCTGCGGTCAGCCCGGACGTGGCCTGGGACCGGTTGCTGTTCTGCGCCAAGGAGGCCGCCTTCAAGGCGTGGTTCGCCCGGTCCGGGCAGCGGCCCGGCTTCCTGGACCTGACCGTGACCCCGGTGCCCGAGGCCGGCCGGCCCGGTGCCGGCTCGTTCAC
>JAIRTY010000469.1 GCA_031254715.1 Nocardiopsaceae bacterium
GTCCACGTGCGCGACCCCGGAGATGATGTCGCCCGCCGCCGACAGGGCGAAGTACGCCTCGTGCTTGCGTACGAACCGTCCGTAGTCGGCGTTTCCCTTGGGGTGCCCGTCGGCCAGGCATACCACGGCCCAGTTGTCGGCGACCTTGCCCGGCCACCCGGCGTCCAGCCGCAGTGCCCGGCCCCGGGCCTGGACCACCGACGTCGGCGTGGTCGCGGCGGTGAGGTCGACCACCACGTTGACGGCCGGGGCGTCCCACCCCTCCCCCAGCAGCGCCCGGGTGCCCACCAGGCACCGGGTCTCGCCCTCGGAGAAGAACCTCGTGACCAGCGGGACGTACCGGCGCGGCGCCCAGCCGGGCCCGCCCCCGAGCGCCGCCATACGGGTGTGCGACACATTCGTTGAGGTCCCACGTTCGGGCTGGTTATGATGACAGTCTGGTTGTGTCCGTAACAACCAGGCAAAAGAGGTGCCGAGATGCCCGAGCCGTCGCTTCCGGAGCTGGAGGCCCTGCGGGACCGGCTGCACGCGCAGCTGGCGGCGGTAGGCGACTTCCGGCGGGGATCGGTGAGCGAGAACTACCGCAGGTGCGGGAAGGCGAACTGCGCGTGCGCGGGCCCGGAGCATCCCGGCCACGGCCCCCGGTTCCTGTGGACCCGGTCGGCCGGGCGGCGCAGGACCGTCGGGCGGCAGCTCGCCGCCGGCGAGGTGGGCAAGGTCCGCGCCGAGATCGCCCGCCATGCCGAGTTCGAGGAGATCTGCGCGCAGATCGTCGAGGTCAGCGAGCGGATCTGCGAGGCCCGGCCGCCGGCCGGGACCGCCGCGCCCCCGGTGCCGGAGGCGGAAAAAGGGGGGTCTTCCTCGCGCTCGCGGAAGCGAAGACCGCGGAGATAGCGCGCCTGGCCGCGGAGGCCGCCAGGGCGCTGGGCTGCGAGAACGGGCTCGGTTCCGCCGAGACGGTGCTGCGCGAGGGCCTGCTGCGCCTGGGCGGGGACCTGCTCGGGGACCTGCTGTCCGCCGACCGGGGACAACGCGGCCCCCGGATCCCGTGCGGCCACGGCCACCAGGCCGGATTCGCTGACTACCGGGACAAGACGTTCGATACCGTCCTCGGGCCGGTCACCGTGAACCGGGCCTGGTACCACTGCGCGGCCTGCAGGCACGGGCTCGCCCCCCGCGATGCCGAGCTCGGCACCGCGGGCACGTCCCTGTCCCCGGGGCTGTCCGCGATGACTGACACCGCCGCCGCGGCCGGGCCGTTCGCGAAGGCATCCGCGCTGCTGGAGGAACTCGGCAGCGTGCGCCTGCCGCCCAAGCGGGTCGAGCGGGCCGCCGAGGCCAGCGGCGCCGCCCGGTCCGCCGCCGTCCGCGAGCGCGCCGCCGCGATCACCGCCCGCCAGGTCATCCCCCTGCCGCCGCAGCCGCTGCCGGACATGCTCTACGGCGCGGTCGACGGCACCGGCGTCACCATGACCGCGCGGGAAACGGAGGGACGGGAAGGGAAAGGCGAAGACGGGCGGGCCCGGACCCGGGAGGTCAAGCTCGGCGTCTTCTTCACCCAGGACGACATCGACGAGGACGGGTACCCCGTCCGCGACCGGGGCTCCTGCAGCTACGTCTCCACCTTCGAGCCCGTCTCCGTATTCACGGACCTGGTGAAAGCCGAGGGCATCCGCCGCGGCGCCGGCCACGTCCGCCAGCTCACCGTCCTCGGCGACGGCGCCGCATGGATCTGGGGTCTCGCAGCCTCCGCGTTCCCCGGGGCCACCTGCATCGTCGACCTCTACCACGCCCGCGAGCACCTCGCCAGCCTCGCCAGGTCCCTGGAGTTCATGACCCTGGACCACTACGGCGACTGGCTCGCCGCCCGCCGCGGCGACCTCGACCGCGGCGACATCGACGCCATCGAGGCCGCCGTCCGCGAATACCCCCTCGAAGGCGCCAAGAAAGACGAGGTCGAGAAAGAACTCGGCTACTTCCTCAACAACCGCACCCGCATGCGCTACAAGTGGTTCCGCTCCCGCCGCCTGTTCGTCGGCTCCGGCGTCGTCGAAGCCGGCTGCAAGGCCGTCATCGGCCAAAGACTCAAACTGTCCGGCATGCGCTGGACCGTGAACGGCGCCGACTCCATCGCCACCCTCCGCTGCCAGCAGGCCAGCCGGCCCGAAGACCGCATCTGGCAACCACGTCACAATCAGACGCGCACCGCCTGACCAGCCAGCCCGGCTAAACGATCTTGCTCACCCACAAATATGTCGCGCACCCGAACATCCAGTAGATTTGCTCGAATGTCACTGGTGCGTGCTGGAATGGCAGTGCGATGAACGGCTACCGACTCGTCCGGCACCCGGCCGCCAGCGAGACCACCAGTGAGACCGTCAGCGACGCCCTGGAGGGGGCGCCGCGGCTCGATGACGCCCAGCAGGCGGTGGTCGATCACAAGGGCGGACCGCTGCTCGTGCTGGCCGGGCCGGGTACCGGGAAGACGACCACGATCGTGGAGGCGGTCGCGCGCCGGATCGAGCATCGGGGCATCGACCCCGAGCGCGTTCTCGTCCTCACCTTCAGCCGGAAGGCGGCCCAGGAGCTGCGCGACCGGATCACCGCCCGGCTGAGCCGCGCCACCCGGGAGCCGCTGGCCTGCACGTTCCACAGCTACGCCTACGCCCTGGTCCGCCGGGAGTA
>JAIRTY010000775.1 GCA_031254715.1 Nocardiopsaceae bacterium
GGGCTTGGGCCTCGGGCTTGGGCCTCGGGCTTGGGCCTCGGGCTCGGGCTCGGGCTCGGGCTCGGGCTCGCGCTTCGGCGCCGGCTTTGTGCCCGCGGTTTCCCCGGGGCGGGCACGGGGCCCGGACGCCGGGGTGCGGGCCCGGCCCGGGTCCCGGGCCCGCTCGGGCCCGGCCCGGGTTCCGGGCCCGCCCGGGCCCGGCCCCGCTCGGGCCCCGCCCCGCCAGGCGCCCGGCAAGGCCAGGCGCCCGGCCCCGCAAGGAGCCGGGCACTGCCAGGAGACCGGCCCGTCCGGGCCGCAGGTGGCCGGGTGCGGGCACGGCCGGATGGTCCGCACGGAAAGGAGCAGCTATGAATGGGGCGGTCAGGAACGCAACTGCGCCAGCACGCCCGGCTGCGCGGCGGTGCCGGGTCGCGCCGGCCTCGCTGGCGCTGCTCGAATCCGCCCGGCAGGGACTGGCGACCGCGGCCGACGAGAGCCAGTCAGCGGCTCGTTATGTAGCCGCGCATCTGGCGGCGCTCCGCGCTGCCGCGGCCGTTGTGGGGGCCCGGCCGGCACCCGGCTCGGCTCCGCGGCGGCGGGGGCCGAGGAGCGTCTGGGAACTGCTGCCGAGAGTCGAGCCGGCGCTGGCGGAGTGGGCCGCGTTCTTCGCCGCGGGCGCGGGGAAGCGGGCGGCCGCCGAAGCCGGGCTGCAGCGGGCCGTGACACCCCGGGAGGCCGACGATCTGCTCCGGGACGCCGAGACGTTCGTATCGCTGGCCGAGGAAGCGCTCGGAGTCTCCAGGCAGCATGGACAGGTGCCGTTGCCGCTGCGGACGGCTGGCTGAGCTCAGCGGGCTGGGCTCAGCTCGCCCGGGGACGCCCCCGGGCGAGGACTCAGAACGCCTCGACGGCGCCTCGCGCCTCGGCGTCGAGCACGCCCCAGGCGATGAGTTCCTCGGTCAGGTCGATGGGTGACCTGTCGTAGATCACCGCCAGCGAGCGCAGGTCCTCCTGCCGGATGGACAGCACTCGCCCGTTGTAGTCGCCGCGCTGGCTCTGAATGGTCGCAACGTAGCGGGCAAGCGGGCCCGACTTGTCCTTCGGCAGCTGGGACATCCGCTCCAGGTCGATGACCAGCTTCGGTGAAGGTGCAAGCGCGGTCGGCGCGGTGTCGCCCGGCAGCAATTCGGATACCGGGACTCCGTAAAACTCGGCAAGCTCAGCCAGTTTCTGCACCGTGACGGACCTGTCGCCGCGCTCGTAGGAGCCAACGACGACCGCCTTCCAGCGGCCGCGGGACTTCTCCTCGACCCCGTGCAGGGACAGGCCCTGCTGGGTCCGGATCGCGCGCAGCCGCGCGCCCAGGGTCTTGGCGTACTCAGATGGCATGGTTCTCGGCCCCCCGGCCAGTGGTCGCTATGAGTGTTGGTTACGGACAGTGACGGTAGGCCGCAAGCGCGGCGAGGTCAAGCCGAACGGCAAAAACTGGGTGAACTTACGCGTGCTACCCCATCCCCTAGTCCACCTGGCGGCAGGTGGCCGGGCGAACCGGAAGCCTTGCGGCTGCGCGGGTTCCGTCCCCCCGGGGCGCGACTTCCGCCCGCCACCGCTCACCGAACTGACCTGCGAACTTCCTGTGATACAGATCACGGAACGTCACAGATCGGGCGGCGCGCCGCCCGGGGCCGCGGGGGCCGCCGGCTGATACGGTGAGACCGGTCAGGCGTCCTTTAATGCCCGTCCAGTGAGGCGGGAAAGGGGGTCAACGTGAAGCATGCAGCTAAAGCTGCCCACATCAGCCAGGATCCTGGCGGCCCAGGCGGGCCCCGGGCACCCGGATCGCCGTCGCCGGACTCCGGCGGCCAGGGGGGACCAACCCCCGGCACCGCCCCGGCGGAACACGGCTCAGGGGGACGTTCCCCTCATGCCCTTCCGGCGGAAGCCAAGACGGTCCTCGAGCAGCCCGACATCAGCCGGGCACTGACCCGGATCGCCCACGAGATCACCGAGCGGACCCGCGGGGCCGCCGACGTGGTGCTGCTGGGCATCCCCACCCGCGGAGTGCCGCTGGCCGCGCGGCTCGCCTCCCGCATCGAGCAGGTGGAGGGGCATCCGGTCCCGCACGGATCGCTCGACGTCACCATGTACCGCGACGACCTGCGGCTGCGGCCGGCCAGGTCGCTCGGGCGCACCGTGGTGCCGCCCCGCGGCATCGACGGCCAGGTCGTGGTCATCGTGGACGATGTGCTCTACTCCGGGCGCACGGTCCGGGCCGCGCTCGACGCGCTGAACGATCTCGGCCGCCCGCGTGCGGTCCAGCTCGCCGTGCTGGTCGACCGCGGGCACCGGGAACTGCCCATCCGGCCGGACTACGTCGGCAAGAACCTGCCCACCTCGCACCAGGAAGTCGTCAAGGTGCTGCTCACCGAGACGGACGGCGAGGATGCGGTGCTGCTGGGCAGCAGCCCCGGCACCCGCGCCGCCGGCCCCGAGGGCGCCGATCCGGAGGACGCCGGCCCCGCAGCCGCCGGCCCTGAGGGCGCCGATCAGGCGGGCACCGGCCCGGCGGGCACGGACCCGGGCGAGGGGG
>JAIRTY010000578.1 GCA_031254715.1 Nocardiopsaceae bacterium
AGGGCACCGCGCCCGACGAGCTGACCCCTGAGTACGCGGCCGAGCTGTTCGCCCAGCCGAGCGGGGATCACCCGCTCGGCACCGACCCCGGGACCGGGCACGAGCTCATTGCCAAGAGCGGCCGGTTCGGCCCGTACGTGACCGAGGTGCTGCCCGAGGGTGCCGACGGTAAGCCGCGCACCTCCTCGCTGCTGAAGTCGATGTCGCTGGACACGGTGACGCTGGACGACGCACTGCGGCTGCTGTCGCTGCCGCGGATCATCGGCGAGCTGGACGGCGAGCCGGTCACGGTGCTGAACGGCCGCTACGGCCCGTACGTGAAGAAGGGCACCGACAGCCGTTCGCTGGAGTCCGAGGACCAGCTCTTCAGCCTCACCCTGGCCGAGGCCAAGGAGATGTTCGCCCAGCCCAAGGCGCGCGGCCGCGGCCGCGCCGCGGCCGCGCCACCGCTGCGCGAGATGGGCGAGGACCCGACCAGCAAGAAGCCCATCGTGATGCGGGAAGGCCGGTTCGGCCCGTACGTGACCGACGGCGAGACCAATGCCTCGCTGCGGCGCGGGGACGAGGTCGAGTCGCTGTCGCTGCAGCGGGCGGTGGAACTGCTGGCCGAGCGCCGGGCCGCAGGCCCGGCGCGGCCCCGGCGCCGCGCATCCTCCTCGCGCCCCCGCAACCGCTCCTGAGCCGCCCGCTTTTCATGATCGTGTGAGATAGGTCGGGTTGCCGCCCACCTGATACCGCACGATCATGGAATTCAGGGATTCATGCCCTCACGTAGAACCGGCTGAGAGCGGGCATACAGGACATTAGCACTCAGGTAACAGCGAGGTAGGCGCGCTGTGGATACCCTGGCGCAGTGAACTCCCGATCCCCCGCTGGCGGAAGCAGCGGCAGCGTGCTAGCGATCAAGCCGTTCCGGCGGCTCTGGGTCGCGTTGTCGCTGTCCAGCCTGGGGGACTGGCTGAGCCTGCTGGCGCTCACCGCGCTGGCCTCCGCGCTGACGAGGCGCGGGATCGCGGCCCAGGGCGCGGCGGTCGGCGGGGTCTGGCTGACGTCGCTGTTCCCGGCGCTGCTGCTGGGCCCGGTCGCTGGCGCGGTCGCCGACCGGCTCGACCGCCGGCTGAACATGATCATCGGGGACGTACTGCGGGCCGCGCTCTACGTCTCCATCCCGGTCAACGTGTCGCTCGGCATCGTCAACAAGCTCACCTGGATCTACGTCGCGCAGTTCCTGGCCTCCTGCGCCTCGCTGTTCTGGACCCCGGCCAAGGACGCCTCGGTGCCGAACCTGGTGCCCGCTGACAAGCTGGAAGAGGCCAACCAGTACAGCCTGTTCATGACGTTCGGCACGGCGCCGGTGGCCGGGCTGCTGTTCTCCCTGCTCGCCCTGGTCAGCTCGGGGCTGGCCTCGGTCAGCGGCTACTTCGGCAATCCGTACGGCCAGGAGAACCTGGCGCTGTTCTTCAACGCGGCGACGTTCGTGGTGTCGGCGCTCACCATCTACGGGCTGCGGGACCTGCCGAAACGGCGGACCGGCGCGCGTATCTCGGCGCCGTCGGTGGCCAAGACCATCTGGGACGGCTGGAAGTTCCTCGGGTCCACCGCCGTGGTGCGCGGGATCGTGATCGGGATGGTCGGGGCCTTCGCCGCCGCCGGCGTGGTGGTCGGCCTCGGCCCGCCCTACATCAAGGTCACCCTGCACGGCGGGAGCGCCGGCTGGGGGCTTGCCTTCGGGGCGATCTTCCTCGGGCTGGCGGGCGGCATGTTCCTCGGCACCCGGCTGCTGCGGGAGTTCAGCCTGCGCCGGCAGTTCGGGCTCTCGATCGCCTGCGCATCGATTCCGCTCGCACTGATCGGCCTGATCCCGAACCTGGTCGCGGTGCTGCTGCTGGTGGTGGTGCTGGGCGTGCTGGCCGGCATCGCCTACGTCACCGGGTACACGATCGTCGGGCGGGACGTGGACGACGACACCCGGGGCCGGACGTTCGCGTTCCTGCAGTCCGGCATCCGGGTCATCCTGTTCGCGGTGATCGGCGCGGCGCCGTTCCTGGCGGCCGGGTTCAACGCCCTCTGGCACGGCGTGACCGGCTCCAACGTCCTCCGGATCGGCGGCGCCTCCTACCACGCGCTCGGCTACAACATCGTGCTGCTGCTGTCAGCGGCGGTCGCGCTGTGGCTGGGCTGGGTGTCGTTCCGGCACATGGACGACCGGAAGGGCATCCCGCTCTGGGACGACCTGGTGTCGGCGCTGCGGGGCGAGCCGTCCGTGCCAGCGCCCGGTCACCCCAACGGGCGGCCGGCCCGCCGCGGGATGCTGATCACCCTGGAGGGCGGCGAGGGCGCCGGCAAGACCACGCAGGCCAGGACGCTCGCGATCCGGCTCCGGGAGCAGGGCTACGACGTCATCACCACCCAGGAACCGGGCGCGACAAAGATGGGCATGCGGCTGCGCGCGCTGCTGCTCGACACCGCGCATGCGGGGATGTCGCCCCGGGCCGAGGCGCTCATGTACGCCGCCGACCGGGCAGAGCACGTGGCCCAGGTGATCGGCCCGGCGCTGGACCGGGGCGCGGTGGTGATCTCCGACCGGTTCGCCGATTCCTCCATCGCCTACCAGGGGCACGGCCGCAGGCAGCGGGTGCCGGAGGTGGCGACGCTGAACCGGTGGGCCACCGGCGGGCTGGACCCTGACCTGACGATCCTGCTCGACCTGCCGGCCGCCGATGGCCTGCAGCGGCGCAGGGCGTCCGCCGACCGGCTGGAGGCCGAGCCGGTGGAGTTCCACGAGCGGGTCCGGCAGGGGTTCCTGACCCAGGCGGCCCGGGACCCGGGCCGGTACCTGGTGCTCGATGCCACGGCCCCGCCCCAGGATCTCCACCGGGCGATCATGCGCCGGCTGCAGGACATGCTGCCCGACCCGGTTCCCCCTGCTGCCGAGGACAACACCGGCAGCTTCCCCGCCATCATCGACTAGGGTGTGCCCGCTATGACGGAGGGCGCTGCCGTGGCGGCACCGCCGCCCGTGTTCGGGGAGCTGGTGGGTCAGGACGCCGTGGCCGCCGAGCTGGCAGCGGCGGCCGGCACCGCCGCCGCCGTGCTGCGTGGCGAGCAGGTGACCGGGATGAGCCACGCCTGGCTGCTGACCGGGCCCCCGGGCTCGGGCCGGTCGGTCGCGGCCCGGGCGTTCGCCGCGGCGCTGCTGTGCCCCTACGGCGGCTGCGGCCACTGCCCGTCCTGTCATCAGGTCAGCGCTGGCACCCACGCCGACCTGCTGCTGGTGCGGCCGGAGGGCCTGTCCTACGGGGTCAGGCAGACCCGGAGCCTGGTGCTGCGGGCGGCCGAGGTGCCGTCCGGCGGACGGTGGCAGGTGGTGCTGTTCGAGGATGCCGACCGGGCGACGGAGCAGGCGGCCAACGCCCTGCTGAAGGCCATCGAGGAGCCGGCACCGCGGACGATCTGGCTGCTGTGCGCCCCGTCGCCGGAAGAACTGGTCACCACCATCAGGTCCCGGTGCCGGCTCGTCACCCTGCGGATCCCGGCGCCGGCGGCGGTCGCCGGGGTGCTGGAGCGGCGCGACGGCGTCCCGCCCGAGCGGGCGCTGGCCGCGGCCAGGGCCGCGCAGGGCCACATCGGCCGGGCGCGGCGGCTCGCCACCGACGCGGAGGCGGCCCGGCGGCGGGACGAGGTGCTCGCCGTCCCCGCCCGGCTGACCGGGGTCGCCGCTGCGCTCGCCGCCGCCGCTGACCTGGTCAAGGCCGCTGAGAGCGAGGCCGCGGCCATCACCACCGAGCTCGATGAGCCGGAACGGGATGCCCTGCGGCGCGCGTTCGGCGAGGGCTCGACGGGCAAGGGCGTGGCCAGGGCGCTGCGGGGCTCTGCCGGTGCGCTCAGGGACCTTGAGGACCGGCAGAAGTCCCGGGCCACCCGGCTCAAGCGGGACGCGCTCGACCGGGCCCTGCTCGACCTCGCCTCGTTCTACCGGGACGTGCTCGCGGTGCAGGTCGGCGCGGAGGCCGACCTGGCCAGTGCCGGGCACGAGCGGGACGTGTCCGCGATCGCCGGGGCATCGGCGCCGGAGACGACCGTGCGGCGGATCGGGGCGGTCATGGCGTGCCGGGAACGGCTGGAGCTCAACGTGGCCCCGCTGCTCGCGGTGGAGGAGTTGACCCTGGCCCTGGCCAGGTAGGACGCCGGCCTGGCGGGCTTGGGCCGGGGCGGACGGCATCCGTTCCAAAAGGTCTGGGTTTACCCTGAACCGGTGGGCATGATGATGGCTGTCAGTTTCGAGCGGTACGGGCGCTTGTATTACCTGGACCCCGGGCACCACACGCCCGCGGTCGGGGCCAAGGTGCTCGTGCCCACCGACTCCGGGCCCGAGGTGGCCGAGTGCGTGTGGGCGCCGCAATGGGTAAGCGAGGACGTCGAGGGCCTGCCGGTGTGCGAGGGGATCGCGACCGACGAGCACCTCGCCAGGGACGAGGAGAACCGCGCCCGGCGGGCGCAGGCGCGGGTGACCGCCCGCCGGATGGTGCGCGAGCACGAGCTGCCGATGAAGGTGGTCGGGGTGGACTACACCGATAGCCCGCCGGTGTTCACGGTGTACTTCAGCGCGCCGCACCGGGTGGACTTCCGGGCGCTGGTCCGGAGCCTGGCCGGGCGGCTGAACGCGCGGGTCGAGCTGCGGCAGATCGGGCCGCGGGACGAGGCCAGGCTGCAGGGCGGGATCGGGCCCTGCGGGCGCGACCTGTGCTGCGCCACGTTCCTCAAGGACTTCGAGCCGGTGTCGGTCCGGATGGCCAAGGACCAGGACCTGCCGGTCAACCCGCTCCGGATCGCCGGGGCGTGCGGGCGGCTGATGTGCTGCCTCAAGTACGAGCATCCGCTCTACCAGGAGTTCCGCGCCGACACGCCGGGGGTAGGCGAGCAGGTGGATACCCCGGCGGGCCCGGGGATCGTCACCGGCCATAACGTGCCCGGCGAGAAGGTGGTCGTGAAGCTCACAGCGGACGGCCGGAAATGCGCGTGCACGAAGGCAAGTGTGTGCGGTTCCCGGCAGGCATACGAGGCTACTTACGGCGAGGGCCAGCCGGCTGGCGGCGGGCCCGGCCCGGCCGGTGCTGACGCCGGTTCCGGGCCGCCGGCCGGCTCCGGGCAGGCTGCCGGTTCTGGGCCGCCGGCCGGTTCTGGGCCGCCGGCCGGTTCTGGGCAGGCTGAGAGCGCGGGCGAGCAGGGCGGTGCGGCTCCCGGGACAGG
>JAIRTY010000597.1 GCA_031254715.1 Nocardiopsaceae bacterium
CACACGTGCCAACCCCTTGAACCTGGGGCAGCAAGAACTCAACAGCCCGTTACCATTCCCCCGCCAGCCGCTTCCCCGGCCGCCCCGATCATCGGCTCCCGGCCGCCCGCGTCAAGGACGCCCTCCGGGCGCCGGCCACACCCGGCCAGGCCCGGCCTGGTCCTTGACCCAGACGCCCGCTCGCACGAACCGGCAGCCACCAGGGAAAGCACAACAAGCGAGGCAGCTACCCCACGCCCGCAAGAAATCACCGGCCCGCGAAACCCCAGGCCCATTCCCCTTGACCCCGGCCCGCTTCTTCAGGGATGACAGAACCATGCCCGCAGTCCCGGAGTCCGCAGCTATCGGGAGCAGGCCCAGGAATGCAGCAACGTGACAGGTCAGCGTATTGACACTTACATGTCAGCCCGGGGAGCGGTAGCATCGGAGCCGTTGAAGCAGGGGATTCCGAGGAAAAGATAGGCCCATGGCTGAATCTCCGAAAAGTGGAAGCGGGAAGCCTACACCACTCATCCGGGTGGGGATCGCTTTCGGCCTTGGCGGTGCAGTGGTGGCCGTTTGGGCCGTTACCGACATGATGCATGCTCACAACGAGGCATTTGTATGGGACGCAGTAATCCTCTTTGCGGCGGCGCTAGCACTCGGGGTATCCGGTTATCTCTTTTGGGGATATAGATACTTAAGCAAACGGCCAGAACTACGGCCAGGTACTGCGGAGGGAAATCGCAGGCTCAGCGAACGCGCACAGGCTTGGCTAAAATGGAGACGCATACGACGTCGGGCTATGGCTGTAATCGGCCTCCCTCTTGGCATCATTTCAATTGGACTCGGTGTATTCTTGATAGTTACAGGGAGTTCCGGAGGTGCCTTCACCATAGCACTAGGGGCCATCGTTTTGTTTATGTCGCTAAGATTCGGCATAGATAATAGAAAATAACGGAAGGCCCCTTGAGTGATAAGGAAGGCTGGCAATGAAGGTCGAGCAAACAAATCTACTTTGCCAGCATCGATATGACTCAGTTCCCTGTATCACCATGGCCTCATCGCGCCAGTGACACTGAGATATCGAGGACGAGTTGCTAACGGATCTGCTAACGAGACCAGGCGGAATGGTGGAAGACACGCTGGGATCAGGGAGACAATCACCAGGGCAAGTGCCCTGCTCCCAGGGCTGTACCTAGACGTCTGAGACGCGGGAGACGCAGGTCGTACTGCTCATAACCCAGCGACGACCGCCGCGCCAGATCTGAGCCCTGTTCCGTCTGTGTTCCGGCTGATGCTGATCGGCACCGCCAAACGATGCGAACCCACGCTCACTGCAACCGCAGTTCAGCGGCATAACCACAGGTACCGAACGCAGCATCGAAAGTTCGAGCTGTACTTCGACGTATAGCTCGGGAAATCTGTCTGACCTGCTGTTTCAGGGTGCCGCCGTGGCGCTGTTCGGCCTAAAACAGAATGATCGCCTCTACGGTAAGGCAAACAAGGATGAATAAATAGAGACTATATGAGTCCGGCAATCTTGCCTCATGCCAGAACTCAGGCAAATGGCGTACGACGCGATGTCGAGTCGATGTTCCTGCACGTGGCCACTCAGGAGCAGCTGTGCCGACAACCTCGATACTCCCAGCGCCTCTAACGAACTGCATCAGGCCAGTGCGCTTCAGCTCTGCTTCAAGAGACTGATTACGCTTAATAAATGAACGCTGAAGCATCTTAAATTGACAATTCATCAGATAGAATCCGGCAACTGCTGCCATGCCGGCAACTATCAGAGCCGGATGACGGTATGCAACGGCGAAGCCGCCAATCGCCAATGCTGCCGTCACGCACCAGCCTTTTATCTGAAACAATATGGTATCCAGGCCCCTGATGGCAGCATGGATCCCGTTCAGCTCGGTTTGTAGGAGAGCCAGGCGCACTTCTTCTTCCGTCATTATTTCTTCACCCTCAGCGCCACCGGTAGCGAGTCTGGGACGACTCGCTACCGGTGGCGAAGGCGAACCCCTTGTCCGGCTGGACCCGGTAGAGCTGAACATTCCCGGTCCGGACAGCGTCGCCGAGTTGATACCAGGTTCCGTCCTCGCGGGTGAGTTGCCAGCCATACGCCTGTTCGAACGCGGTCGCCGCAGCTTCCCTGGTCGCCTGGTCGGTGACCAGGCTCGCAGTGCCCTCGATGACGTAGTCCATGCCGGTCAGGGTGTCGGTTCCGGTGGTCAGCGCACAGTACTGGTTGACGCTGAGATTCTTGGCTTTCTGCTCGTCGCTTCCGGTGGTGAACCACATCGCGCCGAGCGCCCAGATCGCCAGCAACGGTGTCACGTGGGGGCGGCCATCCCGGCGCACCGTGCACAGCTGGAATTTCTGGATCCGGCGCAGTGCCCCCTCCGTCGCCTCCCAGGGTGTCGGGCTGGCGCCGGGCGAGGAGAACGGACCGAGGCTGGTCTGCGGCGCGTTCGGCCCGCCGGCCGGATAAGTGGACATGATCTTCTCCTTGTATCGTCGCGGATTCGGCTCCGGCGCATGTGCGGGGAAGCTTCAGCGGGTCCCGGCGAGATAGTCGGCCAGGATCGCGGTGACCGACAGCGCGGTGTCGAAGTTCGGGACGAGCCGGGTTTTCGTCAGCGCGAAGGCGACCCCCCGCGCGGGGTCGGCGTAAGCGTAGCTTCCGCCCCCGCCCGGCCATCCGAATGCCACGGAGTT
The DNA here is from genome assembly GCA_031254715.1 of Nocardiopsaceae bacterium. Taxonomy (GTDB): domain Bacteria; phylum Actinomycetota; class Actinomycetes; order Streptosporangiales; family Streptosporangiaceae; genus JAIRTY01. The sequence goes on from JAIRTY010000597.1 coordinate 2,704, forward strand.
CTCCTCGGCAGGGGCGCCGATCCTGCCGATCGGGAAGCCCAGCGCCATCCGCGCCGGAGTTCCATAAACCTGATCCGTACCCTCAAAGGCGGGTGCAGACAGTTCCGCCAACCGTGCAGAGTCCACGAGCGTGCCCTGCAGCACGGCGTTGTACATCGCAGCAAGGCCGTGCGCAGTGGCGGTAGCTACCGACGGTATATCGGCGCGCAGGATGCCGCCGTTGTTGCCGAAATCGGCACTCGGCTGGCTTTCCCACCGCGCGAGGATCCCATCACCGTCGTCCGGGCCGGCAGGCCATTCCTGCGCCTGCTGCTCCAGGCGCGCCAACTCTGGCAGCGTCTCCCTCGGAGCGGCGAAGTAGAGCTGCCCCCCGATACCGAGCGGCGCAGTGATCCAGTCATGCAGCAGCTCGCGCATGGGGCGCCCGGTCGCGCGGCGGGCCAATTCACCGACGAGATAGCCAAAGGTGTAGGAGTGATAGCCCATCGCCGTGCCCGGTTGCCAGAGCGGCTCGGCGGCGGCCAGCGACTCACAGACCCTGGACCAGTCGGGAAGCTCGTGCGGGGTGATCTCGCGCGGCATGGCAGGAAGACCGGCCGTGTGGGTCAGCACGTGCCGCAGTGTCGCCGTGGCCTTGCCGTGCGCACCGAACTCCGGCCAGAGGTCCGTGACCGGGCTGTCGTATTCGAGGAGACCACGCGCGACGAGCAGATGTGCAAGCGTGGCCGCCACGTTCTTGCCAGTGGAGAAGCTGAAGATCGGCGTGCCGGAGGTGACTGGCCGCCCGGTGGCCGCGTCGGCCGTGCCCGCCACCGCGTCGACGATCAGCGCGCCATCCTGGTAGACGGCGACCTGCACACCGGTCTCCGCGCCGGTGCCGACCAGGGTGTCGATATGGCCCTGAACCTGTTCCTGTATCTCACTCATCGCTATCCAGTAGGACGACCGGCGCGCTCGAAAGTCATCCGTGACCGGGCGGCTGCCTTGCTTGCGACATGACGCATATGTATCGTTCCGATATATCGGGTCGATACATCACCCCGCATGCACGGCGTGGGGATGGTGCCAGCCAGGGAGGCAGCAACATGTCCGGCGCGCAGCTGTATGACACCATCGGGGCCACCTACACCGCGACGCGGCGCACCGACCCGAGGATCGCCGCAAGTATCTGGGCTGCGCTCGGCGATGCGCGGACGGTAGTGAATGTCGGGGCTGGCACCGGCTCCTACGAGCCCCCTGGCCGCGTCGTCACCGCAGTGGAACCGTCGGCGCTCATGCGTGCACAGCGCCCCGCGGGGGCCGCGCCGTGCGTGGCTGCCACCGCGGAGAGACTCCCGTTCGAGGACCAGTCCTTCGACGTTGCGATGGCCGTCTCCACCGTCCATCACTGGCCGGACCCGATCGCCGGGCTGCGCGAGATGCGCCGAGTGGCCGGCCGCGTGGTGGTGTTCACGCACGACTCCAGCGACACCGGATGGCGCTACCGGTTCTGGCTTACTCGCGACTACCTGCCTGAGGTCGCTGATTTCCTGGTCGGCCGCCCTACGCTGACCGAACAGGCCCGCGCGATCGGAGCCCGCACCGAGCCGGTACTCATTCCGTGGGACTGCGCCGACGGCATCTTCGAGGCCTACTGGCGCCGGCCCCGGGCATACCTGGACGATCACGTCCGTCGCGGAATGTCGGTGTGGTCCAGAGTCGGGCCGGAGGCCGAGCAGCGGGCAGTGCGAAGCCTCGATGCAGACCTTGCCTCAGGCCGGTGGGCCGAACGCAACTGTGACATCGCCGATCTCGACGCGGCAGAACTCGGCCTCCGCCTGCTGATCGCCTGACCCTTGCACATAGTCCGTTACCCGGTCACGGCGGGCTTGCGGGCGATGAAGACCAGTTCGAGGCCGGGGCGGTCCGGGGCGCCGCGGACATCCGCCAGTTCAAAGCCCGCCGAGGTGAGCGACTCCTCGATCACCGCACGCGGCGGGTAGCGCCGGGTCCCCTCCGAGGTCAGGGTTGCACCGTCAGCCGCGAAAACGTATGTCCGCCTGGTTCTCACCAGGTCACCCTCCACCTGGGTCACCTCGAGCCAGCTCTCGAACGCGCCGACGTCAGGAGCCTCACACCGGACATAGGTGGTCTCGCGGTCCCATCTCAGCCACGGCTGGCCGAGCGGGTCCACGGACTCGAACACCAGGTAGCCGCCGGGGCGGAGCGCCGCATAGACACCGGCCAGCGTCGCCAGCCATTCCTGGGCGGTAACGAACACGTTACTGACGTTGCCGGTCATCGTCGCCAGGTCGACCGCAAGCGCCGGGAGGCTCCTCACGTCGCCATGGATCCATCGCACCCGCTGCGCGCCCGGCTTGGCCCGGGCGACATCCAGCGACGCCACGGCCGGGTCCAGCCCGACGACCTCAAAGCCGCGCTCGGCGAGCATGCACGCCCAGTTACCTGTCCCGCAGCCGACATCCAGAACGCTGCGCGTACCGAGCTCAGCCGCGATCCCCAGGTAATGGGGCAGGTCGTCGCGCTCCCCTTCCCACAGGTCATAGATCCTGGCAAGCCGCGGCTCAGCGAAGAGGGCATCCGGCACGCTAACCAGCGTAGCGACCATAACCAGGGGTATTCGGCTTGCCGCCCTATTGCCCTACGTCCCACAATCGCCAGGTGACGATCAGCTACGAGTGGCGCAGCGAGTTCGAGAATGCCGCAGTCAACCGCCTGCATGCGGACGGCTTTGGCCATGAACCAATCAACGTCGACTGGCGTTCCCGCGTGCAGCAGCACAGCCTGGGCTGGGTATGCGCGCGTCGGGAAGGCGAGCTAACAGGGTTCGTCAACGTGGCATGGGACGGAGGTGCTCACGCCTTCATCCTCGACACCGTCGTAGCCACGGACCTCCAGCGCAGCGGCGTCGGCACCGGACTGGTCGCAACCGCTGCGAAGCACGCCCGGCTCAGTGGCTGCACCTGGCTGCACGCTGACTTCGAGGACCACCTAGCGGGTTTCTACTTCCAGGCATGCGGTTTCACTCCGACCCGCGCCGGGCTTATCGCTCTCTAGTCATGGCATCCCTCATGACCTGGCTCATGCCCGCTGCCGGACCGGTACGTGATCATCTTCTAGCCACGATTGACAGGATTGCCGCTGACCACTCGGCGCCCCGGTTCCAACCGCACCTCACGCTGGCCCCCACCTTCGACTCGGCCGCCGACGTGGCGGCTCAGGCACTCGCATCGCAGGTCGCCGGGATCCCACCCATTGACGTGGCGTTCAACGGCATAGGGCACGAACAGGCCTACTTCCGGGCGCTGTACCTGCTCGCGGGGCATTCCGCGCAGCTAACCACGCTCCAGGAGGTCGTACAGCGGGCCTTGGCGCCAGGACCATGGTCCTTCATGCCGCATCTCAGCCTGCTCTACTCGGATATCCCCGAAGCGGCGAAGCAGGCCGTCATCGACAGCATCGGCATTCCATCGCCACTGACTGTCCGGTTCGATGGCGTCGAACTGTGGGCGCGAGACGATCCGGATGTGCGCGCCTGGTACCGCGTTACCCGGGTGGCGCTTGCGAGCCACTCACAACAACAGGCCCGCTAACGGCTCTGCTAACAAGGCCAAGAGGGAAAATCAAGCGAGAAGCCGCCATACGATTACGCGGCTCCCGCGAACAGGATGACGGCGCACCCGCCGACCACTCCCAGGATCGCAGCGTGCAGGATCCGCCTGTTCACTCTCTTCAGCAGCAGCCGCCCCGCACCGAAACCCATGACGACAGGTACCGTCAGGAGCGCCGCCAGCCAGAGATCGGTCACATTGATGCGACGGGCGAACAGCAGTGCCCCGATCGAGAAGGCCGAGCCGATCCCATAGACCATGCCCAGCGTGGACCGGACGGTCGGCCCGTGTTCATGGGCGAACACAACGGCCAGGGGCGGGCCGCTCATCCCGGTCGCGGTCCCCATGAACCCCGAAGCCAGGCCGGCGGCGAAGGACCGCGGCGGCGTCCGCGCCACCCCGCTGCGCAGCACCGTCAGAGTCACCAGCGCAGCCAGGGTCGCGAAACCGCAGAGCAGCCGTAACGGGCGGCCAGACATCAGGGCCAGGACCGGAATAGCCAGAACGGTCCCGAATATCAGCCCGGAGGAGACCTGGACCACGGCCGGGACGTCGATGTAGGTCCTCTCGATACCCACCATCAGGGCTATCAGCGGAAGCCCAAGCAAGATCAGCAGCGCTGGCATGTGCGACGGAAAGACCAGCTCCATCACCGGGAGGGCCACCACCGCAGACCCGTAGCCGGTAGCCGCCTCAACCGCGCTGCCAAACAGCAAGGCCAGCGCGGAAACTAGCAACGGCACCAGGTACGGCACCGGGTCAGGCTAACGAAGTTGCTGGCGAGAACGGCCGACAGACGCCCGGCGCCCAACAGCACGCGCGCGCGGTGCGCTGAGTCGCCCGGACCTGGGCGGGTAGGAACGCCTGGTCAGGCACTGCTGACCGGGATGACTCCGCCACTGCGAGGCATGTTCGCGTGTGACCATTATCTTCACCCTGGTCGCTGCGTTCTGTAACGCCCTCAATGTCACCGCGCAGCACCTCGCCAGCGTCAGCAGCCCGAAGCAGGGGGCGGGCTGGCGATTCGTCATCGCCTTCCTCAGGAACCTGCTCAAGCACCCGCTCTGGCTGCTTGGCTGGGCCGCGCTGGGCACCGGCGCCGTCTTTCAGGCGCTCGCGCTGCACGCCGGGCAGCTGTCCGTGGTCCAGACCCTGCTCCTCGCCGAGCTCATCTTCGCGCTGGGGCTACGGCGCGTCTGGCTCCGCCAGCCCATCCGCCGCGTCACCTGGTCGGCCGCGGCGGTGACCTGCGTGTCCCTCGGCTTGTTCCTGGCCGCAGCCGAGCCCGAGGGTGGCAGTCCTCACCCCGCGAGCCACGTCTGGCCCGCCGCCGCCGGGACCACGGCCGGCACCGCGGCGGTGCTGGCGCTCCTGGGCACGCGCGGCTCCCAGACCCGCCGGACGGTGCTGCTGGCACTGGCCTCCGGCATCATGTGGGCGCTGGTCGCGACGCTGGCCAAGACCATGACCGACACCTGGTCTCAGTTCGGGGTGGCGGGCATGTTCGGTCACTGGCCGGTCTACGCGCTCGCGGCCGCGGGCCTGGCCACAGAGGTCGTCCACCAGGCGACGCTCCGCGCGGGCCCGCTCAGCATCTCCCAGCCGCTGTTTGTCATCGTCGACCCGATCGTGAGCATCGGGCTCAGTGTCTGGCTCTTCGGCGAGCACTTCACCCCCGACGTGCCGCGGCTCGCGCTGGGGTCACTGGCATTCGTCAGCATGTGCGCCGCCGTGGTCGTCCTGACCCGGACCGCGCCGTCGACGATGTCGCCCCGGCCTGCGGCAGCTGACGCGTGACCGGTGCCGGCAGCCTGACAGCGCAGGCCGCTTCTGCCTGGCGATTCACTTTCGCGCCGGGCAGGCTGACGCAGATAGGGACCTCTGGCCCAGCGGAGCCGGACTACGTCACGCTGGGCGCGGCGGTAGCAGCAGGCGTCCGGGCGGCCGTGTCTGATCGGAGCCGCGGTCAGCCCTTGTTCAGCTCTTCGGCGAACATCACGAGGATGCCGCTAGGGCCGCGGAGATAGGTGAGCTTGTAGACATCCCCGTACGTCGCCACTCCGCGCAGCGGGTGGCAGCCGTGCCTCGCCGCCACCTCGAGGGCCTCGTCGATGTCGTCCACCGAGAACGCGACGCGATGCATCCCGATCTCGTTGGGCCGGGTCGGGCTCATCACGATCGCATCGGGGTGGATGTACTCGAAGAGTTCGAGGCAACCGTTGCCGTCCGGCGTCTGGAGCACGGCGATCTTGGCGTGGTTGCCATCGAGGCCGACGGCAGTGTCGGCCCACTCTCCACTGACCGTGTCACGGCCGAGAACGGTCAACCCGAGGTCGGTGAAGAAGGCGATGGTCTCTTCGATGTCGCGGACGGCGATGCCGACGTTCTCGAACTTGATGGACATGAGTTCTACTCCCTGCGTTTCGTGCTGTTGATGGCGTGGACGCTGGCGGGTCACCGCAGTGCCGGCATCGATGACTCAGTCCTGGGCGTCAGCAGTACGACTGGGAGCTGACGGCATGAAGGTTCTTGAACCAGTCGGGGTTCTCGTCAGGTAGCCATGGGTTTCCTTCGGCGAGTCGAGCGAGGGCGGCGAAGTGGGTGAGGCCGTGTTTGGCGGCGCTGGCGAGGTAGGAGCGGATGGCGCAGAACGCTTCTGCGCCGGCCTTGGTCCCCATGGTTCCGGAAAGCTTCTGACGGAGCTTGACCATCCGGATCTCGCGTTCGGCGGCGTTGCTGGCGAACGGGATCCTAGGGTCGCGGGATTAGGCGTTCCCCGGCCGGGCTGGCGCCGCCCGCCAGGCAGCAGCCACTCCCCCGTAGCTGGCCGTGAGCAGCAGCACCCCGGGCAGCACGCCACCGATCCCGGCGATGACTGCGGGCGCAGCGCCCGCGGCCGCGGCGATCAGCCCGGCGGCTCCGCATACCGCGATGCCGGCGCCGAGCAGTCGGAACGGCGGGAGCCGCCAGATTCGCGCGAGGATGAGGAAGTGCACGCCGACAACGACCGACACCCAGGCCACCGCGGCGCGAGGGAGCCCGGCGGGACCGCTGAGAAGGGCGGCTCCAGCCGGGATGGCGGCCACTTCGCCGGCGACGACCAGCCAGTACGAGCCCCGGAAGCCGCCCCGGTCGCCCGGCCGTACCGGTGGGCGCGCCCGCAGCGATAGCGCCAGCAGAACGGCGAGTCCTGCACCGGCCACGCCTGCCGCGATCCGGAGCGCCGTCCCCCAGGGACCCGGCAGCGAGCCGGCGTTGACCTCAACGTAGATGAGCCCGAAGATCCCGCCGATCAGCGAACCCAGCCGCTGCCCCGGCACTGTGCCCGTGCTGGCCGGTGCGGTGCGCGCCGGCGACCGGATATCAGCGTTGCTCACGCCAACCCCGCTCTCATTCGATAGAGTTAGCTCTATCTAACAGATAGGACTATATGGAAGTCAACCGGGAATCCGCCCGGACCTCCGGCAAGCGGCGGCCGCAGCGTTACCACTCCCCCTTGCGGGCCGAGCGGGCAGCCGACACGCGCCGGCGGATCGCCACCGCGGCGCTGGAACTGTTCACCGAGCACGGCTTCGGGGGCACCACCGTCGCGGCCATCGCCGAGCGGGCCGGCGTGGCCGCTCAGACCATCTACGCCACGTTCGGCACCAAGGCAGCCATCCTGCTCGCGCTGCTGGCCCAGCTGGAGGAGGACGCCGGCGCAGCCGAGTGGCGGGACCGCATCGCGGCGGCAGGAGAGCCGGCCGCCAAGCTGGCAGCGTTCGCGCACTGGAGCGCCGCCATGTTCACCACCAGCAAGGCAGCCATCACCGCGACGCAGGACGCCGTCGGCGACCCGGCCATCCTGGAACTGCGGGCCGAAGCCGACCGGCACCGCCGCCAGGCCCTGACCGCCCTGATCGGCGCCCTGGCGGACCAGGGCGCCCTGGCCGCCGGGCTGTCCAGGCAGCGGGCCGTGGACCGGGCCTGGATGCTGACCAGCGTCGAGCTCTACCTAGCCGCCACCGACGGTTGCGGCTGGGCCGACGGCGACTACGCGTCGTGGCTCGCCGGCCTGCTCGCACATCAGCTCCTGGCCAGTTAGGCCCGCCCGGCACCATCACGGCCGCCGGGCGGAGCCGACTTGTCCGCCCTGGCGCCAGGCCGGGTCCGGCCAGGGAAGATGGTGCCGTGACCTGGCAACCGCCCGGAGCACGGGCTGACGCGGCCGGCAGCCTGAGCGTGATGCTCGCGAGCCTGAACCTGCATGGCGGGCACACCGGCCGCGGCGTGCCGTTCGATGTCGGGGCGGCCGGAGCCGCGCTGGCGGCTGACGTGATCGCGCTGCAGGAAACATGGCGGCCGGACCGGGACGAGGACCCGGTGACCGCCCTGGCCGCCGCGCTGGGCGGCCAGGTGCTGTACGCCGGGCTGGCTCCGGGCGTCACGCTGCGGCGGCTGCGGATCGCCGCCGATGCGCAGCCGGGCACCTGGGGGCTGGCCCTGGTCACGATGTTGCCGGTGACCGGCTATGAGCTGGTGAGCCTGGGACGCGTGCCCGGTGACCCGGTGTCCCGGGGCGCGCAGCTGGTGACCCTGGAGCTGCCGGGCGGCCGCCCGCTGCGGGTCGTCAACGCCCACCTGACGCACCGGTTCGCCAGCCCGGTCCAGCTGATACGGCTGACGCTGCGGCTGGCGGCCAGCAGCGTGCCGACCGTGATCGCCGGTGACCTCAACCTGCCCGGCCCGCTGACCGGCCTGGCGGCCGGGTACCGGCAGGCCGTGACCGGGGCCACGTTCCCGGCCTGGCGGCCGCTGATCCAGCTCGATCACATCCTGACGGGGCGGGGCGTCGCCGGCGCGGCCGGAGCGGTACTGCCGCCAGTGGGCTCAGACCACCTGCCGGTCCGGGCGCGGCTGGCGGTGCGCTAGCGCCCGGCTCCGGGCGAGCTAACGGCTGCCGGTGGGCTAACGGCTGCCGGTGGGCTAGCGGGTGGCGGCGGGCGATCCGGCGCTCAGCCGCAGCAGGTCGGCCGGTGCGGACCGGGACAGCAGCCGCCCGGCCCGCCTCGCCGGGTCCGCCGGCCTGGCCGGGCGCGGCACCCGCACCCGCAGCGCGCCCGGCGAGCACTCGAACACCAGCGGCGACTTCATCACCAGCGCCTCGCCGTCGACTCCCAGCTCGGCCGCGCCCCCGGAACCGACTTCGAACCGCTGGGCGCGCCACTCCAGCCAGCCGCGGAATCGGTGCGCCTGGCCGGCCATCTGCAGCGCCATCAGCTGGCTCGCATCCGCCCCGCTCGCCAGCCGGATCGTCACGATGCCGAGCAGGCCGCGGTCGAGCCGCTCCCGGGTGCCCATCTCGTCCAGCCGGGCCAGCCGATAGGGATTGTTCGACACCAGGATCAGGTGCGCGCCGTCATGAGCCTGCCCGTCTGGTGCGGTGAACCGCAGGTCGGGCAGCGACGCCTCGGGGCCGAGCAGGTCCGGCAGCATCTCCGCCGCGGTCTTCAGCTTGGCGTCCCGGTACTCCGGCGACCTGACCACCTTGGCGTAGAGCCCCAGCGACGCGTTGTTGACGAACACGCGCCCGTTCACGCGGGCCAGGTCAATCCGGTACTCGGCGGCGCTGGCGAACGCGTCCAGGGCGCCCACGACGTCGTCCCGGTCCAGCCCCAGGTCGAGCGCGAAGTGGTTGCGGGTACCGGCGGGCACGCACACATAAGAGATGTCGCGCCCCGCCGCAACCTCGGCCACCACCGCCTGCGAGCCGTCCCCGCCCGCCATGCCGATGACGTCCGCCCCCCGGGCGGCGGCGGCTTCGGCCAGCTCCCGCAGGTCGTCACCGGGCTGCAGGAGGACCGGCTCGATCCCCCGCTCCCGGCACTCCCGGTCCAGCCGGAACCGCTCCGCCTTCCCTCCCCCGGACCTGGGATTCATGATCAGAACGGGATGGTCCGGGCTCGCCTGCGACCGGCGGACCGGCGCCTTCCAGCGGGACCGCGGAGCGCGCCGCAGCGCGGGCCGGGCCGCGGCCACCGAGATGGCCACCAGCACCAGGACCACGGTGACCTCCCACACCGCGATCGCAGCGATCACCAGGCCGGTGAGGGCGGCGGCCAGGCCCGCGAGGGCGGCGATCAGGGCCAGCACCCGGACTGCGCCCCGCCGCGACACCGCATACCAGCTGGCCATGGTGCAGCCGAGCAGCCCGGCCACGGCGAGCAGGACCGAGCCGAGGTGGCCCGCGATGCCGAGCAGCACCAGAACGGCGGCGGCCACCACGGCGACGAGCGCGGACAAGGCCGACGCCCGCTGGCGGGCGCCCGGCAGCCGCCATCCCCCCGCCACCTTGCCCCCCTGCCCGGCACCGGGCGCAGCGCCCCGGACACCGTCTCAGCTGCTAGGACGTGTCCGGTCGGCCTCCGGCCGCTCGCGCCGGCCAGGACCCATGGGGCGCGCCCATCGTGTCCGGGTAGCATACGCCGGTGGGTACTGGGGGCACAGCGGACGGTAAGCGAGGCACGGCGGGCGTGGGT
>JAIRTY010000600.1 GCA_031254715.1 Nocardiopsaceae bacterium
CTGCAGGCACCGCAGGTATCGGCGCCCGGCTCGCTGGTGCTTCTCGATCTGTCGGGCCTGAGCTTCTGTGACGTGACCGGGCTGAACGCGCTGGTCCGCGCCCGCCGCATCCTCGGCGAGCGCGGCGCCTGGCTTGCGCTGGCGGCTCCGCCGCCGTCCCTCACGAAGCTGCTGGCAGTAACCGGCCTCGACCAGCTTTTCGAGGTGTTTCCCCAGCCTGCCCGCCCGCAAGAACTCCCCCAGCCGGGAGCCCTGCCGACCGGACTGCCGGCGGGACTGCCACAGGAAGCGTTACGGGACCGGAGGCCTTACCCGGCACGCGGGGCCCGCATCGGGGGCCGGGCCCGGCGCCAGCCGCCAGCGGTAAGTGCCCGCCGGCCGCCGGGGCCGGAGGTGAGGGTGTCATCTCCGGCCCCGGTCAGGCACGCGATCGCCGGGACCGGCTGCACCGGGCAGCGGGTCAGGACGTCAGCCAGGGCCGGAGCTTGTCGGGGTTGCGTACCGCCCAGATGCGGCTGATCCGGCCGGCTGCGACCTCGAACGCGAACACCGTCGCGGTGACCCCGTCCAGCTGGGCGACCAGGCCGGGCTGGCCGTTGACCGTGCGTTCAACGAACGTCACCGCGCCCGGTGCGGCGCGGGCGAGACCGGCGAGATAGCGCGCGATCTGCCCGGCGCCCTCGATGGGGCTGAGCGCGGCGGTGGCCAGGCCGCCGCCGTCGGCGATCACCGTCGCGTCCGGGTCGAGCAGGCCGATGAGGGCGGTGATGTCCTTGGCTTCCCAGGCTTGCTTGAAGGCCCTGACGATCCCGGCCTGCCCGGTGGCAGGGGCCGCGGCAGGCTGGGCGGCGCGGATGCGGTGGCGGGCGGAGGAGGCCAGCTGGCGGCATGCCGCCGGGGTGCGGCCGACGATGCCGGCCACTTCGGCGAAGGGGTAGCCGAAGACGTCGTGCAGGATGAAAGCGACCCGCTCGGCCGGGGTCATCGACTCGAGCACGACCAGGAATGCCATGCTGACCGACTCATCCAGCGTGACCCGGTCGGCCGGGTCGGCCGCGGGGCCCGGCCGCCCGCCCGGCCACTCGCCGGGGTCGGGCAGCGGCTCGGGGATCCACTGGCCCACGTAGGTCTCCCGCCGGGCCCGTGCCGAGGCGAGCACGTTGAGGCAGATGCGGCTGGCCACCGTGGTGAGCCAGGCGGCCGGGTTCTCGATGGCCTGCTGCTGCTGCGGGGTCAGGCCGTACCAGCGGGCATAGGTCTCCTGCACGGCATCCTCGGCATCGGCCAGGGAGCCCAGCAGCCGGTAGGCCAGGTTGATCAGCTGACGCCGCTCGCTCATGACCGCGTCCAGGCCCGGGCCTGGCCTGGCGCCCTCTGTCCCGGATGGGGTGCTCATGGTTCACCGCCCTCCCATGGTCGCAGCTGCCCTCACCAGTCCGACCAGACAGCACACCGGAGTGTGAGACGTGCGCGCCGCCTGACATTCCGGGGAGCTGGGTGGTCGTAGGGCTGAGACGGAACGCCTGGAACCGGATCAACGTCATCACCCAGCAGCCCGCCGGCGACTACCAGCCCGGCCAGTTCGGATAAACCACCCGGGCCCGCACCGGCCCGGCACCGCAACCAGCACCCAGCACGGGGGAAAGGCAGGCACACCGATGAGCGACCTTCACGCCATCGCCGACCGCGTCGAGATCGAGGCGCTGCGCGGCGAGTTCACCGACGCGGTGATGATGAACGACCACGACCGGCTCGCGTCACTGTTCACGCCCGACGGCACGGTCCGGATCCCGCTCGCCGGCATCGAGGCCGCCGGCCCGGAGCAGATCCGCGCCATGGGCGAGCGGCGGCAGGGAATGACCGACTACTTCCTGCAGACCGCCCACCCCGGCACGATCCAGCTGGCCGGCGACACCGCGACCGGGCGCGCCTACCTGAGCGAGCTGGCCCACGGCCGCGACGGCAGCTCGCACCTGAACTACTTCGTCTACCACGACCGCTACCAGCGCACCGGCGACGGCTGGAAGTTCAGCGAGCGGGTCGCCGAGTTCAGGTACGTCGACGCCACCCCGCTGGCAGGCTCGCCGCCAGCGGCCGCGGGCGCCCGCTGACCGGCCGCCCGGAACCAGGCAAGCCGCCCGCCCGGGTCGCGCGACACCACCGCCGGGGGCACCGGCTGGAAGAAATGTGACTGGTGATGTTCGGAACGGCCCGCCGCCGGGCGATGTAACTGGTGTGGAGACTCAGCCGGGGGCTTCGGGCACCGAGCCGGTGGCTGCCGTCTATCGCCAGGCGCTGCCGCAGGTGTACGGGTACTTGCTGCCGCGGTGCGGCAGCACGGTGGTGGCCGAGGACCTGACCGCGGAGACGTTCATGGCGGCAGTCGCCGCCGCCGGGGCCGGGCGGCTGCCGGCAGCCGGGGTGACGGTGGCGTGGCTGGTGGGGGTTGCCCGGCACAAGCTGGCTGATCACTGGCGTCGCACGGCCCGGGAGGAACGGGGCATGGCCGCGGTGGCGGTGCTGGCGGAGGAGGCCGGCGACCCGTGGGACGAGCACCTGGACGCCCAGGTCGCGCACGCCGCCCTGGCGCGCCTGGCGGGGCCGCAACGGGCGGCGCTGACGCTGCGCTACCTGGACGGGCTGCCGGTGGCCGAGGTGGCCGCCTGCCTGGGGCGCAGCGTGCACGCCACCGAGACGCTGCTGGTCCGGGCGCGAGCCGCGCTGCGGCGCAGCTACCGGGAGGAGGGCGACCTCGATGCCTGACTCGCTCGATGCCCTGCGGCTGCCGGTGGTGCCGGTCGAGCCCCGGCCTGAGTTCGCGGCCGCGCTGCTGCGGCGGATCACCGGGGCCGCCGGGCCCGCGCCTGGCCAGCCCGCCACGGTCCGCTATTTCGTGACCGACCTGGACGCCACGGTGGCCTTCTACCGGGATCTGCTGGGGTTTGCGGTGGAACTGCGCCCGTCCCCGGTGTTCGCGATGCTCTACCGCGGCGACCTGCGCCTGCTGCTGAGCGTGCCCGGCCGGGCCGGCGGCGGTGAGGCGCTGGCCGACGGGAGCGTGCCCGCGCCGGGCGGCTGGAACCGGATCGCGCTGCGGGTCCCTGACCTGGACACGGCGGTTGCGGACCTGCGCCGCCGGGGTGCCCGCTTCCGGACCGGCATCATCACCGGGGTCGCCATCCGGCAGGTGCTGCTGCACGACCCGGCCGGGAACCTGGTGGAGTTGTTCGAGCCGGGTGCCGGCTACCACGAGCGAGCACCGCAGACAGCAACCGATCACAACCCATGAGCGGGAGGAAACATTCGCATGGCTACCGTCCGTTACATCGTCAACGATGTCGATGCGTCGCTCGCCTTCTACCGTGACCACCTCGGTTTCCGGGAGGTCATGCACCCCGCGCCGCAGTTCGCCATGCTGGCCAGGGACGACCTGCGGCTGGTCCTCGTCTCGCCGATCGACGCCGGCCACCCTGGCGGGGGCTCCCGGCCCATGCCCGATGGCACCAGGCAGGAGCCCGGCGGCTGGAACCGGTTCGCCCTGGAAGTCGATGACCTCGAAGCCACCGTCGCCCGGCTCCAGGCGGCGGGCGTGGCGTTCCGCAGCGACATCATCACCGGCGTCGGCGGCAACCAGGCGCTCGCCCAGGATCCGTCAGGCAACCTGGTCGAGCTGTTCCAGCCCGTCCTGCCCGAGGCCCGCGAGCGCAGTGCGTTCGGCCAGGACCAGCAGTGACGGGGCAAAGACCGGACCGCCGGGCAACCGGCAGCGGCCGGTCAGGACCCAGCTGGCTCGCCGGCGGCTGACGGCACGCTGACGCTGAAGGTGTCACGCAGGCCGTGTTCCCCCTGGCTGGTGTAGCGGTGCCGCCCCGCGGGGATCACCGCTACCAGCCCGCCGTCGAGCAGCTCGCCGAGGTGCTCGCTGACCGTGGACGGCCGCACGCCCGCTATCCGCGCGAGCTCGCCGGCGGTGAGCGGCCGCCCTTCCATCAGCGCGTCGACCACGGCAGACCGCGCGGGACTGGCCAGCAGCCTCGCCACGGCCGCGTAGTCGGTGCCCACGCCGCCACCGTAGCGCAGCCATGGTTCGGGGAATCCCGAAACGTTCCGGCACTACCCTCGCCGTCATGGTCAGGTATCTCACCGCTCATCAGTACGACGACGACTACGCCGCGCGGCCTGACGTCGATGACCGTGACGTGGCCGCGGTGGTACCGGCCGCCGTGACCGACGTGCTCGGCTTCGCCGAGACCTGGCTGGGCTGGGACGGCCGTCCCATCAGCCGGGACGGGAACGCGTGGACTCCGCACAAGGCGCTGCGCCGGGTGGCCGATCACCTCCTGGACCATCTCGCCGAGATCGAGTGCCGCCTGGCAGGCGAGCCGGCGCTGGCCGATCAGTGGCACGGGCGGATGGTGACAACGGACTCCGACTTCGCCCGGTTCACCGAGGTCGACCTGGACGAGGCCACCAGCCGGCTGACCCGGCTCGCCGCCTGCTACCGGGCCCGGCTGGGCAACCTGGGCCCGGAGGTTCTCGATGCGCGGCCCGATCAGGCCACCTGGAGCATCCGGGAGATCGCCCACCACGTCAGCCACGTCACCGTCTACGCCACCATGGTCGGGAGCCTGCCGGCAGGCTGACCCCGGGACCGCGGCGGCGCCCTGCCGGGCGGACGGCCAGGGCCGCCAGCTTCCGCCCTGCCCCGGCCTTAGTCACTCGTAGTAGCGGGCCAGCCGGCGGATGCCGTCGCGGTAGGTGGGTGCCTGGAGCGTCCAGCCGAGCTCGCGGACGGCCTTCGCGTTGGAGACGCGCAGCCCGCCGGTCATCACCGCCTTGACGTACGGGACAACCGCGAGCAGCCCGCCAGGGACGACCCATGGCTTGGGCGCACCGACGGTAACGGCCAGGGCGATGAGCAGGGTGGCGAGGCTGACCGGCTCGTCGTCGGTGATGTTGTATGCCGCGCCGGGTTCGCCGCGTTCGAGCGCGGCGACGGTCGCGGCCGCGGCGTCGTCGATGTAGACCCACGGCAGCACGCCGGAGTGACGGGCGAGGGGGATGCGGCGCTTGCGCAGCCCGTCGATCAGCGCGTCGCAGGCCGGCCCGGGCCCGTACAGCAGGCCGTAGCGCAGCGCGATGCCGCCGAGGCCGTCGGCGGTGAAGACCTGCTGCTCGCTGGAACGCATCGCGGCGACGTGGTCCTCGAAGCGGCCGTGGCCCGGCGGGCCGAAGGGGTCCGCCTCGGTCAGTACCCGGCCGCCCCAGTCGCCGTAGCCGTAGCCGAAGACCATCGACTGGGTGATGAACCGCCTGGCGCCGAGCTGGCGGGCCGCGACGAGCAGGTTCGCCGTGCCCTCCGTCCGCAGTCTGTTGGTCGCTGCCATGTCCTGGTGGCGGGCCGGCGGCTTCTTCAGCGCTGTCAGCTCGGAAATCACCGCGTCGGCCCGCTGGCCATCGAGCGCCGCCAGCAGGCCGGGCCGATCCAGGACATCGACCTGGATCGGTGTCGCGCCGGTGGCGGCGAGCCGGGGCCCGCCCTGCGCAGAGCGGTGGATCGCCAGGACGTCATGGCCGGCGGCGTGCAGTTGCCTGACCAGCGGCATGCCGATGGCGCCGGACGCGCCGGCGAGCAGGACTCTCATGTCAGGATCCTTCCCAGACGAACTTTCCAGCCATCGTGCGGTGATGGCGGGGCTGGGGTCGTCCCTGGTTCCGGTGAGATGAGCGCGGACTTCCCCGCCGTGCATGCTGGTGAGGCCGGCTAGGCAGGCTGAGACGCCCCGGCTTGTGACTGGCTGGGTCATCTGTTTCTGGACCGTTATCGCCTCGTTGGGGTGAGATGCTTAGACGTGAAGCCCTAGCTGGAGCCCGGATCGATGACCGAAGCCTTGGCCGAGCGCGATGCCATCCTGGCCGCGGTGCATGAGCTGATCGAGGCCGCGGCGGGCGGGCGCGGCGGAGCGCTGTTCGTGACCGGGGAAGCCGGTCTGGGCAAGACGACGGTGCTCGAGCAGGCGGTGGCGCTGGCGGGCGATCGCTTCCGCATCGGCGTCGGGAAGGCGGATGTAGCCGAGGCCGCGCTCCCGTTCGGGCTGATCAGCCAGGCACTGGAGCAGGTGTTCGGGGGACCGGTCGAGGCTCAGCGCAGCCAGGCTGGTACGCCGGAACTGCCAGCGGGCGGATACCTGTACGCGGTGCTGAGCAGGCTCCGGGCACCGGCCGCCGCGCCGCTGCTGCTCGCCCTGGATGATGCCCACTGGGCTGATTCGGACTCGCTGATCTTGGTGAGGCTGATCTGCCGCCGGATCGCGGCGCTGCCGGTGGCGGTGCTGGTGACGGCGCGGCCGTGGCCGCCGGATGCGCTCCGCGCGGGCGAGGAACTAGCTGACCAGGGTGTCGCCGCGGTGTGCGGGCTCACCCCGCTGAGCGCGGGGTCGGCGGCGGCGGTGCTGCGCGCCCGCGCGGGTGCTGCCGTTCCCGCCAGCGATGCCGAGCGGCTGGCGGCCTTGTGCGGCGGGAATCCGCTCCTGCTAGAGCGGATGGCGGCCGCGTTGCAGGCCGGTCATAGCCTGCCGGCCGGTGAGGTGCCGGCGGGGAGTGGGTGGGCGCGGCGGCTACTGCTGTCGCATATGGCCGGCTTGGGAGAACCGGCGGAGCGGTTCCTGCGTGCGGCGGCCGTGGTGGGGCGGCGCTTCCGGCCTGAGGTGGCGGCGCAGGTGGCCGGGCTCACCATGACAGAGGCAGCCGCGGCCCAGGAGGCTGTGGCCACGGCCGGCCTGGTCGGGGATGCCGGCGAGGGGTGGGCGGAGTTCAGCCACGAACTGGTCCGGCAGGCGGTGTACGAACTGGCCGCGCCGATGCGTGCCCGGCTGCATGAGGCGGCGTTCCGGGCTCTGGTGGCCCGGGCGGCGAACCCGGCCGAGGCGGTGGCGCATGCGGTCGCGGCCCGGCTGACCGGCGATCCCGCCGCAGTCGAGGCGCTGACCCAGGCGGGCCGGGACGCGCTGCGCGCCGGCGCGATAGGAGCGGCACGGCGGCACCTGCAAGCCGCGGCCGACCTGGCCGGGCGCGATGCCTCCGCGGACCTGCTGTGCGACCTGGGCCGGACGCTGATGGCCGGCGGCAGCCATGCGGCAGCGGCCGCCCTGTATGAAGACCTGCTTGGCCGCGGGCCGATGCCCGCGGACAGCCGGTTCGAGGTGCTGAGCCGGCTGTCCCTGGTCCGGGCACAAGAGCGCAGGTTCGGCGAGGCGGATGCGTGCCTGGCGGAGGCGCTGCGGCTGGCAGCGCCTGACCAGCCGGACCTGGCAGCGGCAGCGATGGTCAACCATGCTGTCCTGACCATGCTCAACCGCGGCGTGACCATGGGGCTGCCGCGGGCGGCTCGTGCGCGCGCGCTTGCCGCCGGCGCCGGCGCGCAGGTGCGGGCCGCGGCCGACTCCATCTGGGCGTGCTGTGCGTACCTGTCCGGCGACCCGGCGGGCCTTGCGGTCTCGAGGGCGGCGGCCAGCACCGCGGCGGGAGCGGGTGCCTGGGACCCGGCGGGGTCGCCGTGGTGGGATCCGGTCGTCGCCTATGCCATCACCGCGATCTCGGCCGAGCGGCTCAGCGACGCCGAACGACAGCTGCGCAAGGTGCTGGACAGCGCCGAACGGCGCTCCGAGCCGATGATGATCGGATGGGCACTGTTCTACCTGGTGGGCTGCATGTGGCGGGCCGGCCGGCTGGGGGAAGCAGCCGACCTGTGCGGTCGTCTCGCCGAGGTGGCCGAGGTCGTCCCGGTGACCTTCCCGCTGGCCGCCGCCGGAACCGCTATGGTCCTGCTCGACCTTGGCCGGCTGGACGAGGCCGCCAGCTGGTGCGCTCGCCTCGATGAGGCAGCCGGACGGGACACCGGCTTTCACATGGCGGTGGACTTTGGCAACTACTCACCGGGGGTACTCGCGTTCCGCCGCGGGGACTCGGCCGCGGCGTGCGCGATCTTCAGCAAGCTGGAGGACAGTGCGCGCGGGTATGGCGTCGCTGATCCCTGCTTCATCCCCTGGGCCGGGGACGCCATCGCCACCTATCTGGCCTGCGGGCGGGACGCCGACGCGCAGCGGATCATCGCCTCACTCGAACCCTGGGCGGAGAAGTTCCCCGCCCGCTGGCCGGCCTCGGTGGCAGCGGCAGGCCGGGCCGCCCTGGCCGAACGCCAGGCTGACCATCAGGAAGCCCGCGATCAGTTCAAAGCAGCGCTCGCGCTGGCTGACCAGGCCCAGCTGCCGCTGCACAAGGCCCACACCCTGACCAGCTACGGCGCGTTCCTGACCCGCCACGGTGACCCCCGCACCGCGCGTCCCCTGCTCGCCGAGGCAGTGCGGATCGCCGACGGCTGCGGCGCGGCCTGGCACGCCGAGCGGGCCCGGGCCGAATGGCGGCGGGCCGGCGGCCGGTCGGGGACCACGCCCCCCGGCCAGCTGACCCCGCAAGAGGCCGCCGTCGCCCGCCTCGCCAAAGCCGGCCAGACCAACAAGCAAATCGCCGCGCAGCTGTACCTGTCGGTCAACACCGTCGAAACCCACCTCGCCCACGCCTACCAGAAACTCGGCATCAACCGCCGCAGTCAGCTACCGGCCTCCCCCGGCGCGGACGAGCAACCAGGCCCGCACGCAGGGCCCGCCTGAACCCGCCAACGGCACGATCAGCAGGCCGAGCCTGGCCCCCGCGACCAGGCTCGGCCCGAGCAGTCCCCCGGTGCAGGTGGCGTGCGCGCCGTTGCGGGACAGCCGCCGGCACTGCCTGATGTGCTACCAGGCTCGCCCGCCCGGCGCCCGGCTGTCGTCCCGGCGGCCGGTGAGATCAGGCGCCTTCGACGGCCCGGTGCCGGTGGCGCCGGTCAGGCGCCGGGCCACGGGATAACGGCCACCCGCGGACCGGCCTGCCGATAGGCCTCCACGGGGCAAAGAGCTCGAGACCGGTCCCAGCGACCTGTCCTGATCTCACCGGGACCCGGGACGACATTGGCTCCCGGGGATCTCACTGTGGGTCACACAGGCAGCTATCACCGAGCGAGATGATGACCATGCACCCCTGCAACCGGGGTACCGAATCGCCCGCGCAGCTGGCCGCGCGCTTTGAGCAGGACGCGCTGCCATACCTGGGTCAGCTGTATCCGGCGGCGCTGCGCATGACCTGCAACCGGCTGGATGCCGAGGACCTGGTGCAGGAGACGTTCACCAAGGCATACGCCTCCTTTCACCAGTTGCAGCCGGGAAGCAACCCGCGGGCGTGGCTCTACCGCATCCTCACCAACACCTTCATCAACAACTACCGCAAGAGCCGCCGGGAGCCGCAGCGAGCCGCGGCCGAGGGCATCAAGGACTGGCAGCTGGCCCGTGCCGGGTCGCACGCCTCGTCCGGGCCGAAGTCAGCCGAGAACGAGGCACTGGAGCGGGTGCCGGACCCGCGTATCAAGCATGCGCTGCGCGAGCTGCCGGAGAGCTTCCGCATCGCGGTCTACCTGGCTGACGTGGAAGGCTTCGCCTACCAGGAGATCGCCCGCATCACGCGGGCACCGATCGGGACGGTGATGTCCCGGCTCCACCGGGGCCGCCGCCAGCTACGGCACCTCCTCTCCGACTACGGCACCAGCCGCGGCTTCGCTACGGCGGGCCGGCCGTGACCGGACCCGCAGCTCCCGGGCCCCGGACTGGCCACCGGCCGCTCCGGCGCATCCGGGCGGACCACTGGTCGTTCCTGTTCGCCGAGATGGCCGCGTACTCGTTCGTGGTGGCGGTGCTCAGCGGCGTGTTCCTGGCCGTCTGGTTCCGGCCGAGCATGACGGGCGTCGTCTACCACGGCACCTACCAGCCGCTGGACGGGACCCAGGTGAGCGAGGCGTACCGGTCAACGCTGCATATCAGCTTCGACGTGCGCGGCGGGCTGCTGATGCGGCAGATCCACCACTGGTCCACGCTGATCTTCGCCGCTGCGGTCTGCCTGCAGCTGCTGCGGCTGTTTTTCACCGGCGCGTTCCGCCGGCCCCGCCGGCTGAACTGGCTGATCTGGGTGAGCCTGCTGCTGCTGGGCATGGCCGTGGGGTGGACCGGCGGGATCCTGCCCAATGACATGCAGTCCGGCGGGAGCCTGGGGGTGCTGCAGGGCGTCCTGGAGTCGATCCCGGTGGCCGGCACCCGGCTGATGCTGCTGGTCTTCGGCGGGCAGCCGCCCGGCGGTCACATCATCGGGCGCGCGTACTGGGTGCACGTGCTGCTGCCGGTCGCCAGGGCCGGCCTGCTGCTGGGGCGGCGCTGGCTGGTCCGGCGGCACGGGCACACCCGCTTCGGCGCCCCCGCCGGCGCCGGCCGGCTTGGCCCCGCTCGCGGCTCCGCGGCGGCCGCGCTGGCCATGTTCTCCG
>JAIRTY010000624.1 GCA_031254715.1 Nocardiopsaceae bacterium
TGCCGCGCCCGCGGCGCCTGCGCCTGCAATTTCAGCGTCCGCGCCAGCCGTGCCTGCCTCCGAAGCGGCACCCGCTGCGGCCGCCGCGTCCATGCTGAAGGTGACCGGCAAGTCGTAGAGCACCACGTACTTCTGGGTGAGCGCGAAGTCGTGCATCATCGGCCGGCCGGCGACGGGGATGTCGGTGCTGCGGCTGACGCGGCCGGCCGCGTCGATCACGATGTGCTGGACGTGCTCCCACCCGAAAAAGTAGGCGATGGCATGCAGGTCGCCGGTGCCGGGGTCGAGCTTGGTGTGGGCGGCGAAACCTCCGGACAGCCCGCCGCCGAAATCGCACGGGCCGACGGTGTCCAGTTCGTAGGTCAGCTCATACGGCAGCGGGCCGGCCTCCACGGTGGCCAGCGTGCGCCCGGCATGCGCGATGACATGGGTGTTGGCGGCGAAGTCCCAGCCGTTGCGGACCGGGCCGCCCGGCCACTGTTCGCCGAGCGCCGCTGCGACCGCCTGGGAGCGGACCCACCGGTTGCGGTACCACTCGGCGCGGCCGTCCCGCAGCCGGACACCATGAACCATGCCCGCGCCCGCGAACCAGTGGTGGTCCGGGTCGTCCAGGCCCATCGGGTTGGGCCCGTTGCGCAGGTAACGCCCGCTCAACTCCGCGGGGACGCGGCCGGTGACCGGCAGGTCGAACGCGGTGATCTCCTCGGCAACCGGAGCGAACGAACCCGCGAGGAAGCGGCTCTGCTCAGGCATGCTGATCTCCCTTCTGGTCAGTGGCCGCGGGCGGGTGTGACATGGCGCTACGCGCTGGGTGAAGAAGTCATGCGGCACTGGGGCGGCGGGTGGGTGCCGGGCGGCCGGGTGCCAGGACGGTCGCCAGCAGGGCTGCGGCGGCCGCGGCGGCCGCGGCAACGGTGAATCCGCTGGTGAATCCCGTGAGGGTGGCTCCGGCCAGGCTGGCTGCCGCGGCGCTGGAGATGACGGCGGCTCCGAGGGAGGCGCCGAACTCGTGAAACGTGCTGACGATCCCGGAGGCGATGCCGCTCTCGTGCGGGGCCACCTGACCGAGCGCAGTCGCTGACGCGACGACGTACATGGCGCCGGTTCCGGCCGCCGCGATGGTCGTCCCCGCTACCACGGTTGCGGGGTGCATCCACAGGGCGGGCACGGTCATGCCGATCGCGGCAGCCATGACCCCGGCAGCGGCCAGCCGGCGTGCCCCGAGCCGGGCGATGGCCCGCCCGGTGAGGTTGGCCCCGAGCATCGTCGCCAGCGCGACCGGGAGGAACAGCAGCCCGGTCTGCAGGGGGCCGTAGCCCCGCGCATGCTGGAAATAGAAGGTGCCCAGGAAGAACACGGCGATCATGAGCGCGGTCGCCATCAGGATGAGGAACGTGCCGGTGGCCACCGGCCGGCGGGCCAGCAACCTGACATCCAGCAGCGGGGTAGCGGCGGTCTTCTGCCACAGCACGAACGCCAGGTAGCCCGCGGCGGCCAGCAGCAGCAGCCACCCGGTGGTGGCACTGAGCCACCCGTTGTCTCCGGCGTTGATGAGCGCGAAGATCACCACGCCAGACGAGGCCGTGACCAGCAGCGCACCGAGCACGTCCAGCCGGCCCCGGGGCGCGGACGCGCGCTGGCGCGGCACCATCCGGGCGATGGCGGCGACAATCACCAGCCCGATGGGCACGTTGATATAGAAAACCCATGGCCAGCCCGGGCCGGCGGTGAGCAACCCTCCCAGCAGCACGCCGAGCGCCGCTCCCCCGCCGCCGAGCGCGGACCAGACGCCCAGCGCCTTGTTCCGCTCGTCACCGTCGAACAAGGTCACGACCAGCGACAAGGCCGAAGGCGACAACAGCGCTGCCCCGACGCCCTGGGCTATGCGGCCGCCCAGCAGCATGCCTGGGGACCCGGCCAGCCCGGTCACCAGCGATGCCGCCGAGAAGACCAGCAAGCCGGCGAGAACCACTCGCTTGGCCCCGGCCAGGTCAGCGATCCGCCCGCCCAGCAGCAGCAGGCCGCCGAACGTGAGCGTGTACGCGCTCACGGTCCAGGTCACCTCGGCCCGGCTCAGGCCCAGGTCGGTCTCGATGTGCGGCAGCGCGATAGCCACCACGGTCACATCGAGGATCAGCATCAGCTGGGCGACACCGAGCAAAGCGAGGATGCGCCATCGCCACGCATGGGGCGCGCCGCCCGGCGCAGGCTTCTCATGGATCTCGTGCGTCATCGGACGACCTCCCACTAACGCGGGTATCTTCGCGATAGGAAACCGTAGCCGACTCCAGCAACTAACGCAAGGTTCTTCGCGTTATAGTGCTGGGATGGCAACCCAGCCGCAGCCGATGCAACGGCCGCAGGGCCGGTCAGCCCGCATCCGCTACCAGGTGCACCGGGCGGTCATCGAGCTGCTGGAAGACCGGACGATAGACGAGCTGAGCATCCCCCTGGTCGCCGAGCGGTCTGGCGTGCACCAGGCCACGATCTACCGTCGCTGGGGAAGCATCCCGGTCCTCCTCAACGACCTCGTCGCCGCCGGGCCCGCCCGGACCGCGCCGCTGCCGGACACCGGCACGCTGCGCGAGGATCTGGACGCATACGCCATCGCCGTCGCCGACAGCCTCGCGGGCCCGCTGGGCGTGCTGATGCTCCGGGCGGCCGTCTCGAACATCCCGCCCGAGCCGGACCGCGGGCCCTCGGCCATCCTGCTCGAACGCACCCGGCAGCTGCAGGACATGCTCGACCGCGCCCAGGCCCGCGGCGAGCACCCGCCCAGCGTGGACGAGCTACTGGAACTCGTCGTCGCACCGTTGTACTTCCATGCCCTGTTCGGCAAACCCGTCGGCCCCGAGCACGCCCGCGGCCTGGTGGACCGCTTGCTGGCCCCGCCGGCCACCCGACAGCGCGGGAAAGCTGCCCCCAGAGCACGACGGGGGCCAACGCGCGCCGGCCCGGCGGCCACCGCCCCGGGCAGCTGACCGCCCGCATCCGCAGCGACGCCCGCGGACAGGCCGGTCACCCGCGCCCAGGCCGGTCACCCGCCCAGGCTGTATAACGCGAAGGAACTTGCGTTAGTGACCGGCCAGGGTTACGGTGACCCTTATAACGAAGATATTCGCGTTAGGGCCTGTGCTGGCTGCTTGGCGCCGCCCGTCACAGGCGACCGCGACCACCTGCGCAAGCGGCGCCCCGAGGAGGCCGACCCGGGTCATGGGAAAGATCATCAACTCGACGTTCGTCAGCATCGACGGGGTCATCAACCACATGGAGGCCTGGCATTTCGCCTACATAGACGGCGAGAGCGAGCAGATCGCCCTGGAACAGCTGCAGGCGAGCGACGCCCTGCTGATGGGCCGCCACACGTACGAGGCATACGCGGCGGCGTGGCCGCAGCGCGACGGCGTGCTGGCCGACCTCATCAACAGCATGCCGAAGTACGTCGCCTCCACCACCCTCGACAAGGCCGCCTGGAACAACACGACGGTGATCAGGACCGACCTGGTGGCCGAGGTCACCAGGCTGAAGCGGCAGGCGGGCGACATCCTGATGAACGGCTTCGGCCCGGTGGCGAACACGCTGATCGCCAGCGGGCTGCTCGATGTCCTGCACCTGTGGGTGCACCCGCGCTTCGCGGGCATCGGCGGTCCGGGCGACCTGCTGCTCAACGAGGGCAACAACACCCGGCTCGAGCTGATCGGCTCGCGGACCCTCGGGTCCGGTG
>JAIRTY010000626.1 GCA_031254715.1 Nocardiopsaceae bacterium
GCCGGCCCAGCAGCTCAAGCTTGGCCTCCAGGCACGGATCGCGGTAGGCGATGCCCCAGCCCAGCTTCCATCCATCCACCACGGTGCCGCAGCTCGCCAGCAGGCCGGCAGACTGGGAGAGGGGGAGGCCGCGGTCCAGGACGTGGGTGATCCCGGTGCTGCGCGGTTTCTCCGCCCTGGCCGGCAAGTCAAGGAACGCGGCAGCCACAATCGCTATAATAGATAAGCCTGCACTTTAGTGCAAGGACGGGCCTGGCCGCCTGCCTCCGGGGCAGGCTGGGCCGAACCCTGGGAGGACGCATGGCGGCTGACCTGGCAGCACTCATCAGCGCGGTCCGGACCAGCCCCGGGGTGGCGGCCAAAGCTGAGATCGGGCTGGTCAGCGAGGTGCTGGGGGACGCCGACTGGCTGACGGGGCCGGGTGATGACGGGGCCGTGGTGGCCGGTGACGGCGGCAGCCCGCTGGTGGTGGGCGGTGAGGCCATCCTGCCCTCGTTCGTGGCCGCCGACCCGTTCGGAGCCGGGGTCGCGGCGGTCACCACGAACCTGAACGACCTGGCTGCCATGGGCGCCTGGCCGCTGGCGCTGGTGGACACGGTGACCGGCCCCCGGCCGGTGATCCGGCAGGTGCTGGCGGGCATGCGGTGGGCATCCGGCCTGTACCAGGTGCCGGTTGTGGGCGGCCACCTGACGGTGTCCCCCGGCCCGCCTTCGCTGTCCGCCTTCGGCCTGGGCCGCAGCAGCAGGCCGCTGTCGGCCCGTGCCGCCGAGCCCGGGCAGTCGCTGGTCGTGGCCTGCTGCGTGGACGGGCAGATGCGGGCGGATTTCCCGTTCTTCCCGTCCTTCGACCAGCGGGGGGAGCGGCTCGGCGGGGACGTGCGGCTGCTGGCCGAGGGCGCCGGCCAGGGCTGGATCGCCGCCGCCAAGGACGTGAGCATGGCCGGCCTGATCGGGTCGCTGGCGATGCTGCTCGAGTGCAACCAACTCGGGGTCACCGTCGACCTCGATGCGCTGCCGGTCCCGGCGGGCGTGCCCCTGGCGCAGTGGCTGACCTGCTTCCCCTGTTACGCATTCCTGCTGTGCGTGCCGCCCGGTTCCGAGCCGGAGTGCCTGCGCTCGTTCGGCCGCCGCGGGCTGGCCGCGGCGGTCACCGGAACCCTGGACGGCACGGGGCAGCTCCGGCTGCGCTCCGGGGAGGCCGCCGCCACCGCCTTCGACCTGATGGCCGAGTCGGTCACCAGGCTCTCCCGCCCGGGCCAGCAGCCGCCGCCCTGACCCCGGACAGGCCGATCACCATGCGCTGATGCGGGATGCCCGCGTAGGCCACCAGGCCGCCGGCCCGCCGCCACCCGAGCCACTCGAAGAAGGTGACGTTGGCGGGCTGGATAAAGGCCTCCATCTCCGCACCGCCGCGCTGCGCGGCGGTGGTGACAGCGAACCGCACCAGCGGCGCGCCGATCCCCTGCTGCCGGTGGCCGGGCAGCACCGCGAGCCGGTCACCTTTCCACCGCCCGGCGGCGCCGGCCAGCGGGTACAGCCGGACGGTCCCGCAGATCACGTCGTCGGCCAGGCCGATCACGTGGACCGTGGCCGGGTCGTCGTCGCGGCCGTCCCTGTCGTCGCCGCCCCCGGCGGTGCGGAACAGGCCCTGCTCGGCGACGAACACCTGACGGCGGATGCGGAAATGGGCGGCCAGCTCGGCCGGCCCGGCCGCCGCCCGGCAGGCGACGACGGCAGTGGCCGGGGCCCGGCCGCTAGCCGTTACTGAGGAGCGGGAGCCGGGTCCGGCCATCGCTGTCAGCCCCTTCCAGCAAGCTCATGGCAGAACATGCCTGGCAGCGAGCACAACCCGCCTGCACGCCCCCGGCTCCGAGCCCGCGAGCGGACAGGTACGGCACCACCCGCCGGTAGACCGATTCGCAGTACTCAGGGGACGGTGGCACCAGGTCCTCCATGAGGCTGCCCACGGTCGGCCGCAACGGCACCACGAACGGGTAGACGCCGAGGTCGATCGCCCGCCGGCAGCCGTCGGCGATGAGGTCGGGGTCCTCCCCCATGCCGAGGATCACGTACGTGCTGACCTGGCCTTCGCCGAACACCGCGACCGCCCGTTCCCAGGCGCGGAAGTACCCCTCGATGCCCGTCCGGGACTTCGCCGGGGCGATGCGCGCCAGCACCTGCGGGTCGAAGGTCTCCACGTGAATGCCGGCCGAGTCGATTCCCAGGTCGCCGACCTGGTTGATGACGTCGAGCTCACGCGGTGGCTCGAACTGGACCTCCACCGGCAGGCCCGCAGCCTCGCGGATCGCCTGCCCGCACCGGGCCACGTACAGCGCGCCCTTGTCCGGGGTCGCCGTCGTGCCGGTGGTCAGGGTGGCGTCCACCGCGCCGTCGAGGTCCCTGGCGGCGACCGCCACCTCGGCCAGCATCTGCGGCGTCTTCTTGGCGATGGTGCGCCCGGCCGCCAGCGTCACCTCGATGCCGCAGAACGCGCACTGATCGGGTTTCCCCCAGTAGGCGCAGGTCTGGATCACCGTGCTGGCCAGGGAGTCCAGGTGCAGCAGCGCGATCTGCCAGTACGGGACGCCGTCGGCCGTGGTCAGGTCGTAATAGCGGGGGCGCCGGAACGGCTGGGCGGACGCCAGCCGCTTCCCGCCCGCGTAGATCCCCCAGCCGTCGTCCTCGGCCCGCAGCACGTAGGGAGAGGCCTGCGCGTACTCGGCGGAGGTCGGGACGGTCGCGGCGAAGCCGTCGATCCAGAGCATGCCGGCGTCGGCCGGGCCGGCCCCGCCCTGGCGGCCCTCCAGCGGCACCTCGACCCGCAGTCCCCGTCCCTGCAACTCGGCGATCAGGTGAGCGAGCCCGCTGTCAGCGGCCGGCGCAGTCACCGTCGCACCCGTCCGGCCGGATCCCCGCGTGGCCCTGCGGGCTGAGGACTCGGCCACGGTCCCTCCCTGCCGCCCTGTGCTTTACCCGACGGGCATCTCTGAGATGCGATATGTACGTTCACTATCTTTGATAGACCTATCGCACCTGCCGCGGCAACCCCCCGCGCCAAATGACCTGCCCGCAGGCATGGCCTACTCCTGCCCGCGCTGCCGGCCGAGCTCCCGGGCCGCCGCGGCGGGGTCGGAGTAGCTGCCGATCTCATCCCCGATCCGCAGCTGCCCGGTGGCGAGGTCGAGCTCTCCGGCCTCCAGCCGGTAAGCGGCCCTAGCGAGCGTCTCGTCCGGCCCGGCCGACACGATCACCGCCCGGCCGCTCCCGACGTCAGCCTCCACTCGCTGGTACGGAACGTAGGGGAGCCTGGATTCATCACCGTTCTCCGCCACCACCGCCCACCGCAGCCCCTGCTCCCGTGCCCTGGCCACGGCCGCCAGCCCGGCCGCGACGCCCGCCCCGCCCGCCAGCACCGCGTACCACACCGACCCGGCCGCCAGCGCGGCCGGCACGTGCAGCGGCAGCCACCACGGCGGTCCCGCCTGCTGCCCCGGCAGGCTCACCACGGCCCGGCCCGGCCCGGCGGCAGGCAGCGCGACCATGATCACCAGCGCGGACCCGATTCCGGCCGCCGACGCCCAGCCGAGCAGCCTGGTCACCCGGTCCGCTCGCGGGCGCGGGCTGCCAGCGAGCGCTGCGGGCGGCGCAACGGTGCCCGGCCGGCCCGGGTAGCCCCCGGCCCCGCTTCCTGGCGGCCCGCGCCGGC
>JAIRTY010000674.1 GCA_031254715.1 Nocardiopsaceae bacterium
CGCTCATGATGAGGTCCGCCAGGGCTTCGTCCTCGGCGGCGAAACCCTCGTCCCTGAACCGCCGGCCGGCCGCGGTCACCAGGTCGATCGCCCGGTACGGCGCGGGCGCGGCGCCGTGCAGCTTGCCGTCGGCGAACAGCCGCGCGGCCGCGGCCGCCTGCTCCCACTCGCCCGGGCCCGCTGGCGGCTGTGCCCGCTGCACCGTGATCTCGCCGCGCAGCACCCGGGCCGCCCAGCGCAGCGACTCGGCCAGGAAGTCGGCCGGCTCCAGCAGCGCGTCCGCGATGCCCAGCTCAAACGCCTGCTGCCCGGACAGCAGCCGGTTCTGGCTGAGCGCGTTCTCGATGATCACCTTGAGCGCGCCGGCCGGGCCGATGAGACGCGGCAGCAGGTAGGTACCGCCCCAGCCGGGGACCAGTCCGAGGAAACACTCGGGCAGGCCGACGGCGGTCACCCCGCTGGAGACCGTTCGGAATGCGCAGTGAAGAGCGATCTCGAGGCCGCCGCCCATGGCAGCCCCGTTCACGAACGCGAAGCTGGGCACATCCAGCTCGCCGAGCCGGCGGAAGACCGCGTGGCCGAGCGCGGCGATCGCGGCCGCCTGCTCGCGGCCGCCGATGTGCTCGACGCCCTTGAGGTCGGCGCCGACCGCGAAGATGAACGGCTTGCCGGTGACGCCCACCGCGGTGATCCGCTGCTCCCCCGCATCCGGCCCGGTCCTGGCCGCGATCGCGTCGATGGCGTCGCGCAGTTCCAGCAGCCCGGCCGGGCCGAACGTGCTCGGCTTGGTGTGGTCGTGCCCGTTGTCCAGCGTGATCAGCGCCATGGTGCCCGCCCCGTAGGGCAGTTCGACGTCCCGCACCAGCGCCCGGGTGACCACCTCGTCGCTGAACTGGGCCTTGAACTCCTCGTCACTGACGGCGCCGGTCACGGTGGTCACGCTGCCTCCTGGTAGAGCGGGTTCTCCCACAGCACGGTCGCGCCCATGCCCATGCCGATGCACATGGTGGTGAGCCCGTAGCGGACCTGCGGCCGCTCTGCGAACTCGCGGGCCAGTTGCATCATCAGCCGCACCCCGGAAGAGGCCAGCGGGTGACCGAGCGCTATCGCCCCGCCCAGCGGGTTCACCCGGGGGTCGTCGTCCGCGATCTTGAAGTGGTCGAGGAACGCCAGCACCTGGACCGCGAACGCCTCGTTGATCTCGATCAGCCCGATGTCGTCCATGGTCAGCGAGTTGCGGGCAAGCAGGGTCTCGGTCGCCGGGATCGGGCCGATGCCCATGACCTCCGGCTCCACCCCGGCGAACGCGTAGTCGGCGAGCCGCATCCGGGCCGGCAGGCCGAGCCCGGCCGCGACGTCCTCGGCGGCGAGCAGGCAGCCGGTCGCGCCGTCGTTCAGCCCGGCCGAGTTGCCCGCGGTGACCCGCCCGTGCGGGCGGAACGGGGTCTTCAGCCCTGCCAGCGCCTCGGCGGTGGTGCCGGGCCGGGGCGGCTCGTCAGCGGTGGCAAGACCCCACCCGCTCCCGGCGCTGCGGACCGCCACCGGCACCAGGTCGGGCTGGAGCGTACCGGCCGCGTACGCCTCGGCGACCTTGCGCTGGCTGGCGGCGGCATAGGCGTCGGCGCGCTGCCGCGTGATCGCGGGGAACCGGTCGTGCAGGTTCTCCGCGGTCATGCCCATGATCAGCGCCGACTCGTCGACCAGCTTCTCGCTCAGGAACCGGGGGTTGGGGTCAGCCCCTTCTCCCATCGGGTGGCGGCCCATGTGCTCGACGCCGCCGGCGACGGCCACGTCGGCCGCGCCGAGCGCGATGCTCCCGGCCACCGTGGTGGCGGCGGTGAGGGCGCCAGCGCACATCCGGTCGATCGCGTACCCGGGCACGGTCGCTGGCAGGCCCGCCAGCACCGCTGCGCTGCGGCCGATGGTCAGCCCCTGGTCACCGATCTGGGTGGTGGCGGCGATGGCGACGTCCCCGATGCGCTCCGGGGGCAGCGCCGGGTTGCGCCGCAGCAGTTCCCTGATCACCGCGATCACCAGGTCGTCGGCACGGGTCTCGGCGTACAGGCCGGTGGGCCCGGCCTTGCCGAACGGGGTCCGGACGCCGTCGACGAAGACCACGTCGCGTGCGGTTCGAGGCACGGTCACGCTCCCGGGGGCGGTGCTGGCTCTTGTTGCCAGCTATGTTACTAGCCGGTAACTCTACCCGCCAGTAGGGCTGCCCGTTTAACGCCCGCCCCAGGGCGCCCTCCATGATCTTTTCGAGTTCTACCCCTCATAGGGGGTAAAACTCGAAATGCTGAGCGATTGACGTCCGGGTGCTAGCGCGAACCGGCCCGCCCAGACGACCGGCGGCGGCGCTTGTCGCGGGCGTAGATGATGGCCTGCTTGTCATCGCCGGGGCTGCGAGACTCCAGCTCGAACAGGGTGGTCGCGGCCATCAGGTCGCTGAGCTTCCCGTAGCCGTAGGTCCGGGAGTCGAAGTCCGGCCGCTGATTGGTGAGGATGTGGCCGACCGAGGCGAGCGGCGCCCAGCCGTCGTCGCCGGAGGCCGCCTCGACGGCGTTCCGCAGCAGATTCGCCAGGCCGGCGTCGCCCTTGAGCTGCGCGGCCGAGGCCCGCGGGGCCGGCTTGTGCGGGGCATCAGCGGGCGCGGCCGCGTCCTCGGCGTAGGCGAGGTTCTCGATGTAGATGAATTTGTCGCAGGCGGCCACGAACGGCTTGGGCGTCTTCCGCTCCCCGAATCCGTAGACGGTGAGCCCCGACTCGCGGATCCGCGCGGCCAGCCGGGTGAAGTCGCTATCGCTGGAGACGATGCAGAACCCGTCGAAGCGCCCGGAGTAGAGCAGGTCCATCGCGTCGATGACCATCGCCGCGTCGGTGGCGTTCTTGCCCTTGGTGTAGGCGAACTGCTGGATCGGCTGGATCGACTGCGCCAGCAGCTGGTCCTTCCAGCCTTTCAGGCTGGTGCCGGTCCAGTCCCCGTAAGCGCGCCGGACGTAGGCGGTGCCGTACTTCGCGACCTCGGCCAGCATCGCCTCGATGATTGAGGGCTGCGCGTTGTCCGCGTCGATCAGCATCGCCAGCCGGGCCGCGTTCTCCTCGGCCATGACCACCCGCTTCCCAGGCGTTTGCCGGGCCTATGCGGCGTACCCGGTCGCCTTCTCTACCGTCACCCGCACCACGACTCGGACCGCGCCCGGCCGGTCCTGTCCGGGGTCCTTGCCGTCGTACTTCCACGACAGCTGAGTATCGACCTGCCGGCCGGCATCTGGCGTCATCGACACCCGTCCGCGCAGCTCGACGTAGTTCTCCGGGTCCGCCGAGTCGATCACCGTGATGCTCACCCGCGGGTCGCGCAGCATGTTGCGGTGCTTCACGCGCCCTGCCACGGTCGAGAACACCAGGTCGTCGGCGTCGCGGCCGATCCATATCACCGAGGTCTGCGGGCTGCCGTCAGGGTTCACGGTCGCGAGGACGGCGTAGTTCCTGCCGTCGACCAGCCGGAGCGTCGCGTCGCTGAACGGGATCGCCATGGCGGCACCGTAGCAGCGGCGGGCCGCGATTGCTGATGGCCAGGCCTGCGCACCGCCAGCCGGGTGCCGCGGCGCCCCCAATGTCACGCCAATCCCAGGTCAGTCATAGGTCATCAGCAGGTAAACCCTTGTGCAACCCGGCGGCAGCCTCCACGCGTCATTGCCCTGAGGCCTTTCGCGGTAAGGCCGCCCGGGGGGGAATCGTGAGAATAGTAGTTAAGGTGGCGCTGGCTGCCAGCGGCTTGCTCGTAATCGGTGGCTGCGGGTCAGCCGGAACGGTGACCACTTCAGATGCGGCGCCTGCCACGCCAACGGCAGTCGCCTCCGCGCTCGCGAGCGCGAGCCCGAGCGAGAGCGCACGCCCGACGCAGGCCGCCGCGCCGAGGGTGAAGAAGCGCACCATCACCGAGCGGCGCTCGATTCCCTTCCGGACCAGGCGGATAAGCGATCCCGCACTGGCCAAGGGCAAGACCAGAGTGACGAGTCATGGCGCGCGCGGCGTCAGAATCGTGGTCTTCAGGGTGACGCTTACCGACGGGGTGCAGACGGGCAAGAGGCTGGTGCGCAAAGAGATCGTCCGGGCTCCTGTCACCCGCGTCGTCGCCGTCGGGACCAAACCGGCCCGGCAATGCGATCCCAATTACGCCGGCGCTTGCGTGCCGATCTCCAGCGACGTCGACTGCGCGGGTGGCAGCGGCAACGGCCCGGCATACGTCCAGGGTCCGGTCCGCGTGGTGGGAACGGACATTTACGGGCTCGATGCCGACGGCGACGGAATCGGCTGCGACTAGCCAGCCACCAAGGGTCAGGCTGCCGCTGCGGGGTGGCGGGATGCGGCCAGGGCGGCCGGGGTCAGGCCGGCCAGCCTGCCGCTCTCCCTGGTGAGGTGCGCCTGGTCGGCGTATCCGGCATCGGCGGCCAGCAGCCCGAGGTCGGCCCGGCCGCCGGCCGCGTCGAGCCCGGACACGAACCGCCGGAACCGCAGCACCCGGCGCAGCATGGCGGGCCCGTAACCGGCCGTGGCCAGGCACCGGCGGCGCAGCTGCCGCTCGCTCACCCCGAGGTCACTGGCCGCCTGGTCGGCCCGCGCGCCTGGCCGGGCCAGGTACCGGACGGCCGCCTGGACCAGCGGGTCCGGCGGGCCTGCCGCTGCCATCGCCCCGGCCAGGCCGGTCAGCCGGCGCAGGGCCAGCAGCGGGGACAGCGTCCCGGGCATCGCCGCCCCGATCCCGCGCGCCCGCTCCCGGGCTGGGCCTGGTGCCAGCTCGGCCGCGAGGCCGGCGACGTCCAGCCGCTGATTGAGCAGGGCGGACAACGGCATGCCCAGCGCCGGCCCGCCCGCCCCGGGCCGGAACCGGACG
>JAIRTY010000695.1 GCA_031254715.1 Nocardiopsaceae bacterium
CTGCCGCCGGGCGGAACCGGGGCAGCGGCCTCCCCTCTCCGCACCCGGCCCGGTACTGGCTCGGGGGGACACTCTGCTGGCCGGGGGACACCCCCGAACCCCCGACGGCCCCACACCCCCCCGGTCAAGCGCTGAAGTACCTTGCCTCGGGGTGGTGGGAGATCAGGGCGTCGGTGGACTGCTCCGGTACCAGCTGGAACTCCTCGGACAGGGCGACGCCGACCCGCTCCGGCCGCAGCAGCCGCACCGATTTGGCCCGGTCCTCCAGGTCCGGGCAGGCGGGATAGCCGAACGAGTACCGGCAGCCCCGGTAGCCGACGCCCAGGATCCCGTCCAGGTCCGGCGGGTCGTCACCGGCCAGGCCCAGCTCGGCCCGGATCCGGCTGTGCCAGTACTCCGCCAGTGCCTCGGTGAGCTGGACGGACAGGCCGTGCAGCTCCAGGTAGTCACGGTAGGCGTTCTTGGCGAACAGCTCGCCGGTCGCCTCGCTGATCCGGCTGCCCACGGTGACGAGCTGGAAGCAGACCAGGTCGGTGTCGCCCGACTCGCGCGGCCGGAAGTAGTCAGCCAGGCACAGGTGCCGGTCGTGCCGCTGGCGCGGGAAGCTGAACCGCTCCCGCTCCTCCCCGGACTCGCCCAGCACCACCAGGTCGTTCCCCTCACTGACGGCCGGGAAGTACCCGTACACCACGGCGGCCTGCAGCAGTCCCTCGGTCTGCACCCGCTCCAGCCACATCCGCAGCCGCGGCCGGCCCTCGCTCTCCGCGAGGTCCTCGTACGTCGGCCCGCCCTTGCCCCGGGACGGCTTGAGCCCCCACTGCCCCATGAACGTGGCCCGCTCATCCAGGAACGCGGCGTAGTCGGCCAGCGCGATCCCCTTGACGATCCGGTCCCCGTGGAACGGCGGCTCCGGGATGGGGTTGTCCGCCGCCACGTCGGACCGGGCGGGCATCTCTTCCGCCTCGGTCAGCTGCAGCCGGGCGCTGGCGGCCGGGACCCGGCGCTCCCGCACCGGCGGCAGCTCGGCGCCCTCCTCTCCCCGCTTGACCGCCATGAACGCGTCCATCAGCCGCAGCCCCTCGAACGCGTCCCTGGCGTAGCGAACCTCGCCGTCGAACAGCGCCCCCAGGTCCTGCTCCACGTAGGCGCGGGTCAGCGCGGCCCCGCCGAGCAGCACCGGCCACCGCCCAGCCAGCCCGCGGGAGTTCAGCTCGGCCAGGTTGTCCCGCATCACCACGGTCGACTTCACCAGCAGCCCGGACATCCCCACCACGTCGGCGCCACCTTCCAGCGCGGCGTCCACGATCGCCGACACCGGCTGCTTGATGCCGAGGTTGATGACCTCATAGCCGTTGTTGGTGAGGATGATGTCGACCAGGTTCTTGCCGATGTCGTGCACGTCGCCCTTGACCGTGGCCAGCACGATCCGGCCCTTGCCGCCGTCCTCGGACCGCTCCATGTGCGGTTCCAGGTGGCCCACGGCGGCCTTCATCACCTCGGCGGAGGTCAGCACGAACGGCAGTTGCATCTGCCCGGAGCCGAACAGGTCCCCGACCGTCTTCATCCCGTCCAGCAGCACGTCGTTGATGATCTCCAGCGCCGGCCGCTCGGTGAGCGCCTGATCCAGGTCGGCCTCGAGCCCGGACCGCTCGCCGTCGATGATCCGCCGCTTGAGCCGCTCCCACAGCGGCAGCGCCGCCAGCTCGGCCGCGCGGCTGGCCTTCACCGCCGCCGCGTCCACGCCCTCGAACAGCTCCAGCAGCCTGGCCAGCGGGTCGTACCCGTCCCGCCGCCGGTCGTAGACGAGGTCGAGCGCCGCCTGCAGTTGCTCCTCCGGGATCCGGGCGATCGGCATGATCCGGGACGGGTGCACGATCGCCGAATCCAGCCCGGCCCGGACGCACTCGTCCAGGAACACCGAGTTCAGCACCGCCCGGGCGGCCGGGTTGAGCCCGAACGAGACGTTCGAGACGCCCAGCGTGGTCTGCACGTCCGGATAGCGGCGCTTGAGCTGGCGGATCGCCTCGATGGTTTCCAGCGCGTCCCGCCGGGTCTCCTCCTGGCCGGTGGCGATCGGGAACGTCAGGCAGTCCACGATGATGTCGGGCACCGACATCCCCCACCGGCCGGTGAGCTCGGTGATCAGCCGCTCGGCGACCCTGACCTTCCACTCCGCGGTGCGCGCCTGGCCCTGCTCGTCGATGGTGAGCGCGATCACCGCCGCGCCGTGCTCGGCGACCGTGGGCATGACCCGCGCGATCCGTGACTGCGGGCCGTCCCCGTCCTCGTAGTTGACGGAGTTCACCACCGCCCGGCCGCCCAGCATCTCCAGCCCGGCCCTGACCACCTCCGGCTCGGTGGAGTCGATCACCAGCGGCAGGGTGGCGGCGGTGGCCAGCCGGCCGGCGATCTCGGTCATGTCGGCGGCCCCGTCCCGGCCCACGTAGTCCACGCAGACATCGAGCAGGTGCGCCCCGTCCCTGGTCTGCTGCCGGGCGATCTCGACGCAGTCGTCGAGCCTGCCCTCCAGCAGGGCTTCCCTGAACGCCTTGGAGCCGTTGGCGTTGGTGCGCTCGCCGATCGCCAGGAACGCGGTGTCCTGCCGGAACGGCACGTGCTGGTACAGCGAGGCGACGCCCGCCTCCGGCCGCGGCCGGCGCGGCGCGAGCGGCTTCCCGCGCACCCGGTCCACCACCGCCGCCATGTGCTCGGGGGTGGTGCCGCAGCATCCGCCGACCAGCGCCAGCCCGAACTCCGAGGTGAACGACTCATGCGCGGCCGCGAGCTCGGCCGGGGTGAGCGGGTAGCGGGCGCCTTCGGCGGCCAGCACCGGCATGCCAGCGTTCGGCATGCAGGAGATCGGCACCGGCGAGTGGGCGGCAAGGTAGCGCAGGTGCTCGCTCATCTCGGCGGGCCCGGTGGCGCAGTTGAGCCCGATGAGGCTGATGCGCAGCGGCGCGAGCGCGGTGAGGGCGGCCCCGATCTCGCTGCCGAGCAGCATGGACCCGGTGGTCTCGATCGTGACCTGCGCGATCACCGGCACGTCCAGGCCGGCCTCGCTCATCGCGCGCCGGATGCCGATCACCGCGGCCTTGGTCTGCAGCAGGTCCTGGCTGGTCTCCACCACGATCGCGTCCACGCCGCCCCGCAGCAGCCCGGCCGCGTTCCGCTGGTAGGCGTCCCGCAGCGCGGCGAACCCGACATGACCGAGGGTGGGCAGCTTGGTGCCGGGGCCGACCGAGCCGAGTACCCAGCGCGGCCGCTCATCCCGCGACCAGGCGTCCGCCGCCTCCCTGGCGATCCTGGCACCGGCCTCGGACAGCTCCTCGATCCGGTCAGTCAGCCCGTACTCACCTAGATTTGCCAGGTTCGCGCCAAATGTGTTGGTGGTGACGCAGTCCACGCCGGCCTCCAGGTAGCCGTCGTGGATGGCCCGGATGAGGTCTGGGCGGGTGGCGTTGAGAACCTCGTTGCAGCCCTCGTGACCGGCGAAATCATCCAGCGTCGCCGGGCTGCACTGGATCATGGTGCCCATCGCCCCATCGGCAACCACAACCCGCTCGGACAGGGCGGCGCGCAGTCCGGAAGTCGTCATAGGCTCCACATCTTAGTGGGTATGGCCGGGGTGGGCCCGGGGTGCCTGGTGATCATGGCAGAGCACGTAACCTGGTCTCAGCTGCGAGGCGCCCGGCCGACAGTCCCGCGGCCCGGCCTGGTTCCAGGGGGCCGCCCCCCTGGGCTGCACGTGGGAGGAGGTGGTCGGCGATCGAGCTCGCTCGTCTCGGCAAGCTCACTTCCCCGGCTGTCATCGCCGCCTTCGAGGGCTGGAATGATGCCGGCGAAGCGGCCAGCGGGGTCGTCAACCACCTGTCAAGCGCCTGGTCCACGACGCCGGCCGGCGAGATCGACCCGGAGGACTACTACGACTTCCAGGTCACCCGGCCCCAGGTGGAGGTCACCACCGGCCGGACCGAGCGGCTGGTCTGGCCCACCTCCCGGCTGGAACTCGCCCGCCCCGAGGGCGCCGGCCGCGACCTGGTGCTGGTGCAGGGCATCGAGCCCAACATGCGCTGGCGGGGGTTCTCGGCCGAGCTGGTCGCTGCCTTCTCCGGGCTCGGCGCAGAGCTGGTGATCCTGCTGGGCGCGCTGCTGGCCGACTCCCCGCACACCCGCCCGGTGCCGGTCAGCGTCAGCGCCTCGGACGCGTCCCTGGCCGCCGAGCTGCACGCCGAGCCGGTGGAGTACCAGGGCCCGACCGGGATCGTGGGCGTGCTTCAGCAGGCCTGCAGCCAGCAGGGACTGCGGGTGGTCTCACTGTGGGCCTCGGTGCCCCATTACGTCGCCCAGCCGCCCAGCCCGAAGGCGACGCTGGCGCTGCTGCGCGGCGTCGAGGACGTCCTGGACCTCTCCCTGCCGCTGGCCGACCTGCCGTCCGAGGCCAAGGCCTGGGAGCGGGGCGTGAACGAGCTCGCCGAGCAGGACAGCGAGGTGGCCGACTACGTCCGCACGCTGGAGGAGGCGAAGGACGCCACCGACCTGCCCGAGGCGAGCGGGGACGCGATCGCCCGCGAGTTCGAGCGCTACCTGCGCCGCCGCGGCGGTCCCGGCGGCTCCTCCCGCTGACCCTCGCCCGCCGGAAGGGCCCGGGGATCTCGAACGGTCTGGCTCGTGGCCGGTGCCGTGCTCACACCGGAGGCCACGGCACGGCCGGCCAGTTCTCGGGGGGATACGGGTGGATCTTGCTCGTGATCAGCAGCTCGACCCGGGTCCGGGTGGCCGCCACCTCGGCCGGTGCCAGCAGCTCGGCCAGCTCCCGGCCTAGCTCTCCCCCGGCTAGCTGGCCGCGCAGGCCCGCCAGGGCGTCCAGTGCGCGGGCGGGCAGCTGCCTGCCCCGCCACTGCCACAGCACCGTCCGGAGCTTGTACTCCTCCCCGAAGCAGACGCCGTGGTCGCAGCCGTACAGGCGGCCGTCGGGCAGCGGCAGCAGGTGCCCGATCTTGCGGTCGGCGTTGTTCACCACCGCGTCGAACACCGCCATGTCCCGAAGCTGCTGGTGATCCCGGCGCCGGGCCAGCGCCACCAGGTCGGTGCCCCTGTCGGCGTCGATCCAGAGCTGGCACATGCCCGGCCCGTAGGGCCCATCCCTGAACACCGTGGGCGGCACGACGTCCCACCCGGTGGCCCGGGACACGGCGTAGGCGGCCACCTCCCTGGCGGCCAGCGTGCCGGGCGGGAAGTCCCACAGCGGCCGCTCCCCGGCCACCGGCTTGTACACGCAGGCGGCCGCGGTGCCGTGGTAGCGCACGCGTGCGTAGAGGGTCACGTTGGAGGCCTCCACCAGCCGTCCCTCGATCTCGAGCTCGCCCTCGGCGAGCAGTTCGAGCGCGGCCGAATGGTCGCCGTCCAGGGAGGGCGGCCGGGCGCCGCGGCGCCGTCCCCGATCCGGCCGGGGCGCCCGGGCCCGTCGCACGACCGGCTGGCCGCCGCGCGCCTCGCCTCGGGGACGAGGGGGACGCTCGCCCAGTTCCCGTTCAGAGCTGGCTCGGGGGGACGACCCCCCCACACCCCCCCGCCCCCGCCTCGGCGGCCCGGTGACCGTTCTGGCGGGGGCAGACGTGACCCTCCGATTCGAGCGGCAGCCCGCACAGCGGGCACGGCGGCCGCCCCTGCGACACGATCTGCAGGGCGCGCGCGGTGAACGCCCGGGCCGCGGCCGGGCTGATCCGGACCCGGAGCACTCCCGGGCCGTCCTCCGGGACCTCGTCCGAGAGCGGCTCCACCGGGGTCTCGGTTTCCTCCTGCGCCTCGATCACCACCCGCTGGTCTTCCCCATCCCAGGCCAGCGCGATGGCGCCGACCCGGAACTCCTCCATCAGCGGCAGGTCGAGCGGAGCGTCGTCGGCCAGATCGGCGGGCGCCGCGGCCGGCACCGAGGCGAGCCCGCCGGTACGGCGGGTGATCTCGTCCAGCAGCTCTTCCAGCCGCTCGGCCAGCAGGCTCACCTGGAACTTCTCCAGCGCCACGCTGGTGACGCGGCCCGGGGAGCTTGCCTGCAGGTAGAAGGTGCGCTCTCCAGGGGTCCCGACCGTCCCGGCCACGAACCTGGCCGGCGGGTCGTACGAATAGACGGGCATGCTTAATATCCTCCCGCGCCGCCGCCGATGACCGCGTCGCCCGCTGAGCGCTTCTCCGCTTGCCGCGGCCCGGCGGCGCTGCTTTCCCGGCGGTCCTGCCGGGCCAGGGCCGTCACCGAGCCACCCGTGTCGTTCATCCGTACCACGAACGGCCGCACCGGCGTGTAGCGGATCACGCTGAGGGAGCAGGGATCCACCTGGATGCGCTGGCACAGATCGAGATGCAGCCCCAGGGCGTCCGCCAGCACCGCCTTGATCACGTCCCCGTGAGAGCAGATGAGATAGGCCGCGTCCGGGCCGAGCCGGTCGTTCCAGCCGCGGACCGCGCTCACCGCCCGGTGCTGGACGTCGCGCAGGGATTCCCCGTCCTTTCCCGGGAACCGCACGGCGCTGGGATGATCCTGGACCACCCGCCACAGCCGTTCCCTGGCAAGCTGCTTCAGCGGCTTGCCGGTCCAGTCCCCGTAGCTCACCTCGGCGAACTGCTCATCCCCGTGGACGGCCGCCGGGTGGCCATCCCGGGCAGCCGCGATTATCTCCGCGGTCTGCCTGCACCGCTCCAGCGGGCTGGTGACGATCGCGTCCAGCGGCACCTGCGCCAGCCGGGCAGCGACGGCCGCGGCCTGGCCGCGACCGCGATCGTCCAGGAAGATGCCCGGCATACGGCCGGTGAGCACCTTGCCGGTACCCGCGGTCAGGCCGTGCCGGACCAGCAGAACCAACGTCACGTCCCCGACTCTAGGCCGTCAGCGGCTCCGCGGCGAAAAGCGCGGGGGCAGCCAGGTTCAGTCGGTGGGCGCCCAGCTCGTCAGCTGCGTCACCAGCTCGCGGTCACCCGCGATCCGGACCGTCCCGGCCGGCTCCCTGCCGTACAGGAACAGCAGCAGGTCGCTGGCTGACCCGCCGAGCGCGGCCGTCCGTTCCTGGCCAGGCCCGGGCCCGTCCTCCGCCAGCAGCGCCGCCCCGTCCGGGCGCAGGCCGATCAGCCAGTACCCGCCGTCGTCGGCGCGCAGCTCGACCCGGCCCGGCGCGTGCGGCCAGGCCTTACCGGGGTCCTTCGCCCAGCCGGGCACGGCGCCCAGGCCGACGGTGATGAACTCGGCCACCCCGTCGGCGGCGGCGTCCGCCGGCAGCGGCTCGGTCTGCCCGATGGCCTGCTGCGCGTCGCGGGCGTGGACGGCGGCCTCGTGCACCTGATGGCGCGCTACCGCCCCGCTGGTCTGGGGGTCCGGCGATGACTGCCACCAGGTCCAGCAGCCACGGTCCGGGCCGGCCTCGGTCAGCGCCGCGAGCAGCGTCTGCGTCGAAGTGGCCGACCAGGCCAGCGGGTCGCCGGACGGCACCCGGTCAGGGACCTGGTCATCGCCGGGCGGCGGCTGACCGGGCCCGGCCGCCACCACGGCCG
The DNA here is from genome assembly GCA_031254715.1 of Nocardiopsaceae bacterium. Taxonomy (GTDB): domain Bacteria; phylum Actinomycetota; class Actinomycetes; order Streptosporangiales; family Streptosporangiaceae; genus JAIRTY01. Next base: position 7,540 of record JAIRTY010000695.1, read on the forward strand.
CCCAGAAGCGCTGCACCTCGCCCAGGTGCGCGAGGAGGTCGGCCACGGACCAGTCGGGGCAGCCGGGCACCGGCGTGCCGGGCGGGGCCTGCCCTGCGGCGGCCAGGAACGCAGCCGACCGGTCCGCGATCTGATCCAGCAGCCGGGAGAAGGAAGGCGTCTGCATGACTCCCTCCTATCACCCGCTGCCGACACTCCCGATGCCGGCACTCCCGCTGCCGGCGACCGTCCCGGCGGTGCCCGCGGTCGCGCTGGCCCTGGCTTCCGGGCTGGTCAGCGGGAAGTGGCAGGCAGCCACGTGCCCGGGCCCGAACGACCGCAGCTCCGGCTCCTCCTCAGCGCAGCGGTCCTGCGCGAGCGGGCACCGGGTGCGGAACCGGCAGCCGGACGGCGGGTTGATCGCGCTGGGCAGTTCCCCGGAGACCCCGGCCTTGGTGCGGGCCCGCGCCACCGACGGCTCCGGCACCGGGATCGCGGCCAGCAGCCCGGCCGTGTACGGGTGGGCTGCCCGCGCGTAGATGTCCTCACCCGAGCCGAGCTCGACCAGCTTGCCGAGGTACATCACGCCGATCCGGCTGGCCATGTACTTGACCACCGCGAGGTCGTGCGAGATCACGATGTAGGTGAGGCCGTGGTCGGCCTGCAGCCGCTTCATGAGGTTCAGCACCTGCGCCCGGATGGACACGTCCAGCGCGCTCACCGGCTCGTCGGCCACGATGACCCGCGGGTGGAGGGTCAGGGCGCGGGCGAGCCCGATCCGCTGCCGCTGCCCGCCGGAGAACTCATGCGGGTAACGTTCTACCGCGTTGCGGGGCAGGCCGACCTCGTTCAGCAGCTCGAACACCCGGTCCTGCTGCTCCTTGTGGGTGCCGATGTGCTGGATGGCGAGCGGCTCGCGGATGATCTCGCCCACCCGCATCCGCGGGTCCAGCGACGAGTACGGGTCCTGGAACATCAGCTGCAGGTCGCGGCGCTGGCGCCGGAGCGTGCTCCCGCGCAGGGCCGACACCGCTTGCCCGGCCAGCCGCACCGCCCCCGAGTCGGGCCGCTCCAGCGCCACCACCATCCGCCCGATCGTGGTCTTCCCGCAGCCCGACTCTCCTACCAGGCCGAACGTCTCCCCGGCCGCAACCGAGAAGGAAACATCGGACACCGCCTTGACGCTGCCGATCCGGCGCTGCAGGACCAGGCCCGAGGTCACGGGGAACTCCTTGACCAGGCCGTCGATCTCCAGCAGCGGCTCGCCAGCGGCCGCTCGGGGCCCGGCCTGGCCGGGCGCGGCCGGACGGTCGGCGGCCGCCAGCACCGGCGGCCCGGAGCCGGCGCCGTCCGCCGGGGCCGGCTCGCTGCCGTTGCCGGCCGCGACCGGCCCGTCCACCGGATGCCAGCATGAGAACAGGTGATCGAGCTGCCTGCCGGTCAGCGGTGGCTCGTCGGCCCGGCATTGATCGGTGGCCCGGCTGCAGCGGGGGGCGAACCGGCAGCCGGCCGGCGGGGCCGACAGGTCCGGCGGCAGGCCGGAGATGTTGAGCAGCCGCTGACCGGAGTCGTGGCTCAGCCGCGGGATCGAGGCCAGCAGCGCCTGCGTGTACGGGTGGTGCATGTGGCTGAAGACCCGGTCGGTGCCCGCCGTTTCCACGATCCGCCCGGCGTACATGACGTTCACCCGGTCCGCATGGCCGGCGATCACGCCCATGTCGTGCGTGATCAGCAGCATGGCCATGCCCAGCCGGGACTTGAGGTCGTCGAGCAGCGCCAGGATCTGCGCCTGGATGGTCACGTCCAGCGCGGTGGTCGGCTCGTCGGCGATGAGCAGCTTGGGCTCGCAGGCCAGCGCGCTGGCGATCATCACCCGCTGCCGCAGCCCGCCCGATAGCTGGTGCGGGTAGTCGCCCAGCCGCTCCTTCGGCCGGGGCAGGCCGACCAGGCCGAGCACCTCCGCGGCCCGGTCCAGCGCCTCCGCCTTGCTGGCTCCCCGGTGCAGCCGGACCGGCTCCGCGACCTGGTAGCCGATGCTCTTGGTGGGGTCGAGCGAGCTGAGCGGGTCCTGGAAGATCATTCCGACGTCGTTACCGCGGATCTTGCGCATCTCCGCGTCGGGCAGGGCGGTCAGCTCCTGGCCGCCCAGCTTGACCGACCCGCCCACGATCTCCCCGCCCGGCGGCAGCAGCCGCATGATCGACAGCCCGGTCATCGTCTTGCCGCAGCCGGACTCCCCCACCAGCCCGAGCGTCTCGCCCGGCTCGATGTGCAGGTCGATGTTGCCGACCGCCTGTACCACGGACCTGGTCAGCTTGATGTGCGTGGACAGGTCCTTGATTTCCAGGACGGGGGGCATCCGCGGGCTCCTCAGCTAGCCGGGTGGACGGGTCAGCGGCGCCGCAGCCGCACGTCGAGCGAGTCGCGCAGCGCGTCGCCGACGAGGTTGCAGGCCATCACCACGAGCACGATGCACGCCCCGACCGGGAAGACCAGCCACCAGTAGCCGTTCTGCAGGAGGGAGATGCCGTTGGACAGCATGTCGCCCCAGTCCTGGGTCGGGTAGTGCAGCCCGAAGCCGAGGAACCCGAGGGCGGCCACCGCGAGGATGGCGTCCGCCACGTTGAACGTGACGTTGACGATCATGACTCCGAGCGCGTTCGGGAGCAGGTGTCGGCGGATCAGCCGCCACCGGCCCGCCCCGGCCGTGCGGGCCGCCGCCACGAAGTCCCTGACCCGGAGCGTGAGCACCTCGCCCCGCACCAGCCGGGCCGGCACCAGCCAGGTGAAGGCGCCGATGATGAGGCTCAGGCCGAGCACCGACGCGCCGTACTTGACGGCCACGATCAGCACGATGAACAGGAACGGAATGGACAGGAAGACGTCCACCACCCGCATCATCACCGAGTCAAGGAACCCGCCGGCCAGGCCGGCCACCGCCCCCCACAGCGCGCCGATGACGAT
>JAIRTY010000705.1 GCA_031254715.1 Nocardiopsaceae bacterium
GTGCCGGTGGTGTCGCCCACCGGCTGGAACGGCGCCGCCAGGGTCATCGCCGTGACGCTGGGCGAGCTGGACGGCAGGAACGAGCTGTTGTCGGTGTTGACGGCGCTCGACAGGTCCGGCATGAGCGTGATGCACAGCAGCGCGGCGGCGATCCAGCCGGCGATGATCAGGTACCGGAACCGGGTCGCGAACCGGGCCGCCCCGGCCATGAAGCTGCCCACACGGACACACCCCCCCGCAGGCAGCGCGTCCGGGCCGGTCCCGGCGGCGTCCCGCATGTGCCGTATGACCGAACCCTATGTGCCTCCCTGTGACGGGGTCCTGCCCGGGCGGGCGAACCTCCCGCATCGCACGCCGGGAGGACTACAGTGGTCCTCCTAGTGAATGACTAATCACTTAGGAGGACCGCATGGACTTCGCGGACTCCGCCGCCATGCAGGCGCTGCGCAAGACCGTGTCTGACATCGCCGGGTCCTTCGGGGGCAGCTACTACGCGGCCCGGGCCCACTCCGGCCGGTCCTGCACCGAGCTGTGGGAGGCGCTGGGAGGCGCGGGCTTCCTCGGCGTCAACGTGCCCGAGGAGTACGGCGGCGGCGGTGGCGGCCTGTCCGAGCTGGCGGCGGTGTGCGAGGAGACCGCCGCCCAGGGCTGCCCGCTGCTGCTGGTGGTGGTCTCCAGCGCCGTCTGCGGCGAGGTGCTGGCCCGGTACGGCAGCACGGAGCAGAAGCAGCGGTGGCTGCCCGGCATCGCCTCCGGCGAGCGCAAGATGGTGTTCGCGATCACCGAGCCCGACGCGGGGTCCAACACCCACCGGCTCGCCAGCACCGCCACCAGGGACGGGCAGGACTGGGTGCTGCGCGGGACCAAGTACTACATCTCCGGGGCGGACGAGGCCGAGGCGATCATGGTGGTGGCCCGGACCGGCCGCCACGAGGCGACCGGCCAGGCGCGGCTGAGCCTGCTGATCGTCCCCGCCGGGGCGCCGGGCCTGACCGCCCGCCCGCTGCCGGTGGACCTGATGCTGCCGGAGCGGCAGTTCACGCTCCACTTCGATGACGTGCGGCTCGGCCGGGACGCGCTGGTCGGCGCCGAGGGCGAGGGTTTCGGCCAGGTTTTCCACGGGCTGAATCCGGAACGGATCACCGGCGCTGCGCACGGGGTCGGGATTGCCAGGTACGCGCTCAGCCGGGCTGCGGACTACGCGCGCACCCGCCAGGTGTGGGACCAGCCGGTCGGCGCCCACCAGGGCATCGCGCACCCGCTGGCGAAGGCGAAGATCGAGACCGAGCTGGCCGGCTTGATGACACGCAAGGCGGCCTGGCTGCACGACCACGGGCGGCCGGCCGGGGAGGCGGCCAACATGGCCAAGTACGCGGCCGGCGAGGCCGCCATCGCCGCCGTCGACCAGGCGATCCAGGTGCACGGCGGCAACGGGGTCTCGGCCGAGTTCGGCCTGATGCCGCTGTGGGGGATGGCCAGGCTGCTGCGGATCGCCCCGGTCAGCCGGGAGATGATCCTCAACCACGTGGCCCAGCACAGCCTCGGCCTGCCCAAGTCGTACGCATGACCGGGCAGCCGCCGGCGGTGGCCAGGGCAGCCGAGGGAACCGTGCTCCGCTCGGCCCTGGACACCGGGTCTGAGCAGTACCTGGCCAACCGGGAAGCCCAGCTCGGCCTGCTGGCCCAGCTCGAGGAACAGCTCGAGCTCGCCCGCGCCGGGGGCGGGCCCAAGTACGCTGACCGGCACCACGGCCGGGGCCGGCTGCTGGCCAGGGAACGCATCGAGCTGCTGCTGGACCGGGACTCCCCGTTCCTGGAGCTGTCGCCGCTGGCGGCCTGGGGCAGCCAGTACACCGTCGGCGCCAGCGTCGTCACCGGGATCGGGGTGGTGTCCGGGGCCGAGTGCGTGATCACCGCCAATGACCCGACCGTTCGCGGCGGGGCCAGCAACCCGTACTCGCTGAGCAAGTCGCTGCGCGCGCACGACATCGCTAGCCAGAACCGGCTGCCGATGATCTGCCTGGTCGAGTCCGGCGGCGCGGATCTCCCGGCCCAGTCGGAGATCTTCGTCCCGGGCGGCCGGACCTTCCGCGACCTGACCCAGCTGTCGGCGGCCGGCATCCCCACCATCGCGCTGGTGTTCGGCAACTCCACCGCTGGCGGCGCCTACGTGCCCGCCATGTGCGACTACGCGGTGCTCGTCGATAACCAGGCGAAGGTCTTCCTGGGCGGGCCGCCGCTGGTCAAGATGGCCACCGGCGAGGACGCCGACGACGAGGAACTCGGCGGCGCCCGGATGCACGCCCAGGTGTCAGGGCTTGCCGACTACTTCGCCGCCGACGAGCGCGACGCGATCAGGATCGGCCGCCGCATCGTCTCCGAGCTGAACTGGCGCAAGCTCGGTCCCGGCCCCGCGCTGCCCGCCGACGAGCCCCGCTACGACCCGGACGAGCTGCTGGGCATCGCCCCGGCCGACGTCCGGGTCCCGTTCGACCCGCGTGAGGTGCTCGCCCGGGTGGCGGACGGCTCCCGGTTCGGCGAGTACAAGCAGTCCTACGGCACCAGCCTGGTCACGGGCTGGGCGTCGGTGCACGGCTTTCCGGTGGGGGTGCTGGCCAACGCCCGCGGCGTGCTGTTCGGCGAGGAGTCCAAGAAGGCCGCCGAGTTCATCCAGCTGGCCAACCAGACCGACACGCCGCTGATCTTCCTGCAGAACACCACCGGCTACATGGTCGGCGCCG
>JAIRTY010000713.1 GCA_031254715.1 Nocardiopsaceae bacterium
CGTCCGGGCCGGCCCGGACGGCCCGCCCATCTCGCCCGCCTGCCAGCTACTACCTGGCCCTGGGCGACAGCCTGTCGCAGGGCGTGCAGCCGGACCCGGCCGGCGCCAGCGTGGAAACCCGGCAGGGCTACGCCGACCAGCTGTACGCGGCGCTGCGGCACCGGCACCCGGGGCTGCGGCTGGTCAAGCTCGGCTGCCCGGGCGAGACCACCAGCAGCATGCTCAGCGGCGGGATCTGTTCCTACCACGGCGGGTCGCAGCTCGCCGCCGCGGTCAGGTTCCTGCGCGCGCACCGGGGCCGGATGTTGGTGGTGACGATCGACATCGGCGCCAACGACCCGGACTCGTGCCTCAGCCGGCCCTCCGTGGCGCGGCTTGCCTCCTGCGTCGGCAAGGGGATCCCGCATACCACCAGGAACCTCACCAAGATCATGGCCAGGCTCCGGACGGCCGCCGGCGGCACCCGCATCGTCGCGATGAACTACTACCTGCCCGCACTCTCCGCCTGGCGCGACGGGCTGGCCGGGCACGGCGTGGCCCGGGTGGCCGAGCTCGCCGCCGTCGCCTACAACAGCCTGCTGACCCGTGTCTACCGGGCGTTCGGCGCCCGCATCGCGGACGTGTCCGGCGCCTTCCACACCACCGACTTCGGGCAGCAGGCGGCGGTGGCCGGCCTGGGCAGGCTGCCGCGCAACGTGGCGGCGATCTGCCGGTGGACATGGGAATGCGCGCCGCCGCCGCGAGGCCCGAACCAGCACGCCAACCGGGCGGGCTACGCGGTGATCGCCCGCGCGTTCCTGCGGGCCTTCGATGGCTGACTGCCCGTTCGGAATGAGATTGCGGCCGACCGGTGCCACCCGCTGACTGTCGGACGTGTGGTCGCCGGGAGCTCCGGAGGATGCCTCGGCGTTCCGGCCAGGAAGGAATCGGGTGCCCCGCAAAGCGGGGCGAGGAAAAAGGGAAATCACGCATGGCGCGCCTCCGTGGTACTTGCGGCTTACCTGTCAGCCTGTGACGGTGAAGATGGCGTACCGGTGCCGGGCGTACCCTGACGCTGACCAACAGCAAGTGCTAACGCGCACGTTCGGCTGCGTCCGCGTGGTATGGAACCGGACGCTCGCCGCCCGGCACCAGCGCTGGCATTTTGAGCGCAAGGGGACGTCCTACGCCGAGACTGACCGGGAGTTGACCGTGATGAAGCGGGACCCGGCCCTGGCGTTCTTGTCCGAGGTCAGCAGCGTCCCGCTACAGCAGGCCCTGCGGCACCAACACGCCGCGTTCCAGGCATTCTTCGGCAAGCGTGCTCGGTACCCGCGATTCAAGTCCCGCCAGTCCCGCCAGTGCGCGCACTACACCAGGTCGGCGTTCTCCATGCGTGGCGGCGTGCTGCGGCTGGCCAAGACGACCGCGCCGCTGCGGTTCGTCTGGTCGTGGCCTGGCGTGGAGGTGACCCGGCTCGACCCGACGATGGTAGTGGTGTCCCGCGACCCGGACGGCCGCTGGTATGTGACATTCAGCATCGACGCCGAGGCTCCCGAGCCAGCTGAATCGGCTGGGCACGCCGTGGGCATCGACCTCGGCGTGAAGGACTTCGCCGTGACCAGCGGCGGGGAGCGGATCGCCAACCCCCGCCACCTGGAGCGCAAGGCCAGGAACCTTGCCCGTTACCAGCGGCGAGTCGCTCGCTGCCAGCCGTGGTCTGCCAACCGGGCCAAAGCCCCGGCGAAGGCCGCCCGCGCCCAGCGCAAAGTCCGCGACGCCCGGCGGGACTTCCTGCACCGCACCAGCACCCGCCTGGTCCGCGACAACGATGTGATCGTGATCGAAGACCTTGCCGTCAAGAACATGATCCGCAACCGCAAGCTCGCAACGGCCATCTCGGACTGCGGCTGGGGTGAGTTCCGCCGCCAACTGGAGTACAAATGCGGCTGGTACGGGCGGGAGCTCATCATGATTGACCGCTGGTATCCGTCGTCGAAGACTTGCTCGGCGTGCCGGCACCTGCTGGCGCACCTGAGTCTCGGGACACGCCACTGGACGTGCCCTGCTTGCGGCGCCCGGCATGACCGGGACATCAACGCCGCGAAGAACATCCTGGCCGCTGGTCAAGCGGTGACTGCCTGCGGAGCTGATGTCAGACATTCCGGGACCTCCCGGATGCGTTCGGCCGTGAAACAGGAACTCCAGCCCGCGAGGGCCGGAATCACCGTCCTTCAGGGCGGGGAGTAGTCAAAGGTGGCGCAGGAACGCGTTGGCGACCGGGCCGGCCTTGTCGGCACCCACGCCGCCGCCCTCCACCAGCACCGCGAACGCCACGTCCCCCTGGTAGCCGATGAACCATGCGTGGCTCGGCGGGTTGCGCCCTGACCCGTACTCGGCGGTCCCGGTCTTGCCGTAGACCCCGGGCGGGAACCCTACGTGCGCCGCGGTGCCCTTGGTGACCACGGCCCGCATCATGGGCCGGAGCGCGCCGAGGATCTGCCCGCTGATCGGGTGCGGCGACGCCACCTGCTTGCGGGCCGGGCTGATCACCAGCTGCGGCGGGCGCCACGTGCCGTTGTCGACGGCCGCCGCCACGCACGCCTGGCTGAGCGGGTTGACCAGGTCCGTTCCCTGGCCGAAGGCGTCGGCTGCCAGATCGACCTGCCCCCGGGGGGTGGTGAACCGGCCGAGCGTGGCGGGGATGCCCAGCCGGGGGTGGGCGTTGAAGCCGAACCTGACCGCCATCGACCGGAGCGAGGAGCCGGTCAGCCGCTGGGTGGCGAGCATCGCGAAGGTGGAGTTGCAGGACACCGCGAACGCGTCGAGCAGGCTGGTGGTGCCGAGCCGCTCGTTGTCGAAGTTGTGGAACGTCCGGCCGTCGATGGTGACCTTGCCCGGGCAGGCCACCCTGCTGCCCGGCTGCAGGCCGGTCCTGGTGAGCGCCGAGGCCGTCACCACCTTGAACGTGGAGCCCGGCGGGAACACGCCCTGCAGCGGCCGGTTGTACCCGCCGGGGCGCTCGGCGACCGCCAGCACCCGGCCGGTGGAGGCCTGCACGGCGACCAGGTCGATGGGCTTGGAGGTCTTCGCCGACGCGATCGCCTGCGACGCGGCGACCTGGTATCGCATGTCGATGCTGGTCTTGACCGGCTTCCCGGGCGAGCCAGGGAACTTGTGGGCGACCGGGCCCGCCCGGTGGCCCGGCCCCTGGATCCGGATGGTGAGGTCAGGCCGCCCGGCCAGCCGCTGCTGGAACGCCTGCTCGACGCCGCCCTGGCCGACCGCATCGCCGGGCTGGTACGGCGCCCCCAGCGCTTTGGCCTGGGACTTGGTGGCCGCGCCCACGCCGCCGGTCAGCAGCTCGACCGAGCCTGACTGGGCGGCGGCCGCCGCCGTGGTCAGGTCGGTGCCGTCGGCGGCCAGCACCGGTGCCCGGGCCGGCCACGTGGCACTGAGGACGAACCGCTGGCCGGCCCGGAGCCCGGGATAGATGGCGGACGGGCTCCAGTCCACCCGCCACCTGCGGTTCCGGTTCACCAGCCGCAGCTGCCCCCGGTAGGTCCAGGCGTGCCCGCTGGCCAGGCTGGCGGTGGCGGTGAACCGCGCCTGTGCCGTCCCGCCGGTCGTGGTCACCTGGCCGAGTGACACCTGGAGGCGGCGCGTGCCGAGCTGGGCCGCCGCCCGCCCGACCGGGCCCGCCAGCCCGCCGGCCGGCACGTTCACGCTCACCTGCCCCATGGCCCGGTAGTCCCGCTGCTGCCAGGCGCGCAGGTAGCTGGCCGCTGTCTGCTGCGGGCTGCCCTTGGTGCGCAGCAGCAGGTAGCTGATCCCGCCCCCGGCTGCCACCAGCACCAGCACGCCGGCGACGATCGCCGCCACCAGGCCCCGCCCCTGGAGCCAGGGCGGGCGTGGCTCGGGACGGTAGAGGGGGCCTGTGCTCACGCCGGATTCGTGCATGGCAGAACTCTCCCGCCCCCCGAACTCCCGCGGCCGGGCCCGCCCGGTCCGCCCCGAATGCCTGCACGGTATCAACGGCGCGGGGCTCCCGCCTGCAGGGTTGCGCATCTGGATGGAAGACTGACGGAGTGTCAACGGCGATTTCCAGCCGCCTGGTGGTGCTCGGCGGCTGCGGCGCGTGGCCCGAGGGCGGCCGCGCGTGCAGCGGGTTCGTGCTGGAGCACGACGGCTACCGGGTGGTGCTCGACCTGGGGTACGGCACGCTGCCGCGGCTGCTGGCGCTGCTGGGGTCCCCGGCCGGAGACGGCGTCGACGCGGTGATCGTCACGCACCGGCATCCCGACCACATGGCTGACCTGCACGGGCTGTTCCGGGCCCGGTGGTTCGGCCGCCGGGGGGCGCCGGTCATCCCGCTGTACGCGCCGGATGGCGTGCTGGCCAGAACGGCGGCCATGGAAGACGACGGCGCCGAGCTGCTCGGGCGGGTGTTCCGGTGGCATCCGCTGCCCGCTGGCCCCTACCGGGCGGGGCCGTTCCGGCTGGAGAGCGTGCTGCTGCCGCACTGGGTGCCCAACGCCGGGATCCGGCTATCGGCGCCCGGCCTGACCGTGGCCTACACCGGGGACACCGGCCCGGACCCGGCGCTGCCCGGCCTCGGCCGGGACGCAGACCTTTACCTGGTGGACGCGACCAGCCGGGAGGCAGCGCCCGGCCCCCCGCCCGGCCCGGACGGCCCGGAACTGCTCCTGAACGCCCGCGAGGCCGGCCGGGCAGCGGCGCAGGCCGGCGCGCGGCGGCTGCTGCTCACGCATTTCTGGCCCGGCAGCGACCGGGCGGCGCTGGCCGCAGTGGCGGCGGCGGAGTTCGGCGGCCCGGTCCTGGTGGCCGACGAAGGCCTCGAGATCACCCTCAGGTAGCGGCCGCGCTGGCCGCGCCGTCACCGCTTCGATGCCTGGCGTTCACGTTCCCGGCGGCTGCCCGTCAGCCACCGCCGTCAGTCTCGACCGGGGGCCCAGCCATCGCCGGCACGGCCAGGCCCGGACCAGGCAGTCGACGACTGAGGAGCGTCTTCCGTGGGGAGAAGTCATCTCGCGGCATTAGCAATGGCCGCAATCAGCGCCCTGACCCTCACCGCCGCCAGGCCGGCCACGGCGCCGAAACGGTCGACAACTACCTGCGGGTCACCGTGCACCCGACCGGCAGTCCCGTTCTCACCTGGGCCAAGGTCCCGTTCGCGCCCTGACCCCCTGGCCAGGGCACTGGCCGGTCAGGGCCCTGGCTGGCCTGCGGGCGGGGCCCCGCCGGCCGCCGAGCGGGCCCGGGCAGCCGACAACTGCCGTTCCTGGTCGTTGCGCGTCAGCGCGGCTGCCCGCTCGAACTCGGCGCGTGCCTCGTCCACGCGGCCCAGCCTGAGCAGCAGGTCGCCGCGCACGCTGGCCAGCAGGTGATAGCCGCGCAACGCAGGCTCGGCGGCAAGCTGGTCGGCCAGGTCCAGGCCGGCCTGCGGGCCGTACGCCATGGACACGGCTACCGCGCGGTTGAGCTCGACCACCGGCGACGGCATCACCTCGGCGAGGATGCCGTACAGCGCCGTGATCCGCGCCCAGTCGGTCTCTTCCGGCCGGAAGGCCCGGGCGTGGCAGGCGGCGATGGCGGCCTGGAGCGCGTAGGGCCCGCGGGCGCCGTCGAGTTCTTCCGCCCGGGCGAGCGCGGCCAGGCCGCGGTTGATCAGCAGCCGGTCCCAGCGGGCCCGGTCCTGGTCGTTGAGCAGCACCGGCTCCCCGCCCGGCCCGGTGCGGGCCTGGATCCGGGATGCCTGGATCTCCATCAGCGCCTGCAGCCCGTGCACCTCCGGCTCGGCCGGGGCGAGCTGAGCCAGGATCCGGCCCAGCCGCAGCGCCTCCAGGCACAGGTCCGGGCGCATCCAGTCCTCGCCAGCGGTG
>JAIRTY010000723.1 GCA_031254715.1 Nocardiopsaceae bacterium
CGGGACCCTGTTCCGGCCGGACCCGGCCCGCCGGGCCTGCTACGACCGCCTCTATGCCGAGTTCCCCCGGCTGTACAAGTCGCAGAAGCGGATGTTCGCCCGGCTCAGCCGCCCGGCCCGGGACGGCGGCTGAGCGCTGCCCCCGGCCCCGGGCACGCCAACGCTGCTCGCCGCCACCCTCGCCGACCGCACTCAGCCTGACGGCTCGGCCCGGAAAGCTTCCAGGCCATCAGCACCAGCAGCTGCGGACGCTGTTGAGGATGGCGGTGGCGAGGCCGTGGGACCCCGCGGGGAGGTAGACCTCCGCGGTGATAAAGCCGCTGGCGGACTGTTGCGAGCGCGGGATCTCCGCCAGCCCGTTCCCCGGGTAGCGGTTGCCGGGCAGCTTGCGCTCGTAAGCCGCTGCCACTGCCGACAGGCGCGACGCCCGGAACGAGCCGGCTGGCAGGACGTTCAGCGGGCTCCGCCCGGTGCCGCCGGAGTTCGCGGCACAGCCGGCGCAGTTCGAGGCCACGAGCACCAGGCGGCGGCCGGGATCGGCAGGGTCATAGAACACGTCGGTGGTGTGGTCGGACGGCTGGGTCTCGTTCCGGTACCGCCAGCCGTGCGGGACGGCTACGGAGAATCCGTGGACGGGCCCGCGCTTGCTGAGCCCGGCCGTCGCGGAGGAGGGCCGGGTCCCGCCCGTCGCCTGCCCGTTGCCCGGCGACGACCCGGAGCAGCCGCCCGATAACGCCGCTGCCGTCACGAGCGCGATGCCCGGGATCACTGCCCGGCTTCCCGCTAGCAAGTGCTTCCTGCCTGGGGCCATAGCAGCCGATTCCTCTCACCCGCGGGCGGTGGCCCGCTCCGACGGACAGGGCTGGAAACCCGGACAGACTACCGTCCGCCGCCGGCCGCGGCTGCGTCTTTGACTGCTTCCCTCTCCTGCCGGAGCCGACTCCGCGGCGAGCGTTCCGCGCCAGCGGCAAGTCGAGCGTTGTCCTGGTTGTCACACGACCGGTCCGGTGATCCGCTTAGGGTTGCACCATGCGACACCGCCGCGGGGCAGGCGTCCCATGACTCGTTCCCCCTCCCGTTCCCCGGGCATGTCACGGCTCCCGTGGACCGCGGCTTTCGTCCTGACCGCGGGCGCGGCCGCCGCGTCGCTGGCTGGCGTGGTGCTCGGCACCCGCTGGGAGGTGCTCGCGGCAGCGATCGCCGGGGTCGCGACCTTAGCCCTGCTGGTGATCCTGGGCGTCCTGACCCGCCGGACCCGCGCCGCCCAGCTCGCCGCGGCCCGGCAGGAAGAGCAGAGCGAGCAGCTCATCGCCGAGCTCAACCGGTCGGTCGCCGATGCCGGGTGGCGGGACGAGCAGCTGCGCAGCCAGCTCGACCAGCCGGAGCAGGTGCGGCTGGCCGTGGTCGCGATGGCACGCAGGCTGCTGGCGTCCGCGCACCGGATCCAGGAAGAGGCGAGCCGGCTCGCGGCGGCCAACCCGGACAACGCCGACCTCCTGGCGTCAAGCAAGCGGCTCGATCAGACCGCCGCGCAGCAGGCCCGGCACGCCCGCACCGTGGCGACGCTGTGCGGCCAGCAGCCCGCCCCGCAATGGCCGCCAGGCGACCCGGCGGCAGGGCCTGCGACCGGGGTGCTGTCCGCAGGGCCTGCGACCGGGGTGCTGTCCGCAGCACCTGCGACCGGGCTGGTGTCCCCGGGGCCGGACCGCACCCAGCCGGGCTTCGCGCCCGACCTGCCACAGCCCGACCTCCCGCCGCCCCCCGATCTCCCCCAGCCCGACTTCTCCGCGCCGGCTGCCCCGCCGCAATCTGACCGCACGGCACCGCTTGACCTGACGCAGCTTGACCGCCGCCCGGCACAGCCGGACCGGCCCCTGCCTGAGCGCCGCCGGCAGCCTGACCGCGCGGCACAGCCGGACCGGCCCCTGCCTGAGCGCCGCCGGCAGCCTGACCCCGTCGAACGGCCGGACCGGGAGGCGCAGCCTGACCGCCCGGCAGCACCTGACCTGCCGCAGCCTGACTTCGCAGAACCTGACTTCCCGCACTCCGACTTCCCGGCACCCCCTGAACCACCTGGCCGCCAGGCACCACTCGGCCGCGAGGCACCGCCTGAGCGCCCGGCACCCCCCGAGCGCCCGGCACCACCAGATCCGCGGCAGCCCGGCTCCCGGCAGCCTGCCCTCCCGCAGCCTGACTTCGCCGATCCGGCGGACCCGGCCCTCCCCCTGCCCGCTTACGCCGACGACGGCGACCGTGCCGGGCTGCCGGACGCCGTGGCCAGCGCCGGAGGCGATGGGCCGCCCGATAACGAGCTCCTGCAAGAAGTGCTGAACGGCCTGCGCAAACTGCGCTGACAACGCCGGCGGGCTCACCGCCGGCGCCGCTGCCGGCGAGACCCTGGGATTTTCTTTACCTCCGTAAACCTCCGGCATGTCCGGCGCGTCCACTGAACATCACATTTGCCCGTGCCCGGGAGCGAAACGTCGGCCTATAGAAGCCGACGCACCGGGGGGCAGGAGGAAATATGGGGATGTATCAGGGCAGGCATGCCATCATCCGCGCGGTACGGTCCCTGCCGCGCACAGCGGTGGCTGCCATCGCGGGCGGGGCGATCGCAGCCGCCGCCACGGGAGGGGTCTTAATCGCTGGCGCCGCGGGCGCATCCACCGCAGCCAGGATCCCGACCGCTGAACAGGCCGGGTACGCGGCGACCAACGCACAGTTCCAGTTCGTGTCGGCTAACGTCTACCTGCGGAAGGCGGCACAGTACGCCAGCTCCGTCAGCGGCTACGGCGACTCGGTGCAGCTCTGGTCACACGGCATCGAGATCACCCTCGGCGTCTCGAACACCACCGCAAGCGGTGGCGGTTTCAGCCCGGCGATGGCGGTGTTCGACCCGAGCAAGCAGGCTCCCGACGACGTGACGTGCTCCACGGCGGGCGCCTCGGCCTGCCCGGGGACGCCCAAGAACTGGACGGACGGGTCGGTCAGTTTCCCGGTGGGCCACACCGTGACGCTCGCCCTCGAGTACAACCGGGGATCGGGCCTCGTCACCGCGATCATCCGCGACGAGACCGCCGGTAAGGCGTCCCAGGCCAGCTACGACGTCGGCCAGGGAGTCTCGTTCAACCAGGCCCGGGTCGGCGCCGAGACCGGCTGCTACGCCCCGTGGGACCCGGCCTCTGTGAACGGCTGCGGCTCGGCCGTCACGCCGCCGTCCGCGCAGCAGGTGCTGACCCGGTTCACCGGCGTCACCCTGGTCACCTACAGCGGCCACGTGACCGGCATGTCGTCCTGGTGGCAGCACCACAAGGTCCTCCTGACCGGCGGCTCGGCCACCCAGGCCGCGCCGAGCAACCTGGGCAGCAGCGGCACCGCCTTCACCGTGTCCCTGCTACCGGCCAGCTAAGACAGTGGCCTGAGACACCGGCGCCCGGCGGCTTCCCCGGCAGGCGCCGCGCACGACCGCGAGCGGCGGGGACCGGTCCCTCTGGTCCCCGCCGCTCGCGGCTGCTCACCGGCCGTTAACCAGCCTCGCCAGTGCCGAGCAGCCGGGCGCCGTTGTGCCAGCACACCGCGCGCAGCCAGGCCTCGCCCAGGCCGAGCCGGACCAGCCCGGCGATCTGCTCGGCATACGGGTACGGGATGTTCGGGAAGTCGCTGCCCAGCAGCACCTTCCCTGCCAGCCCGAGCGAGCGCAGCCGCGGCAGCGCCGCCGCCGGGAACGGCGCCAGGTCATCGAAGAACGATGTGAACACCATGGTGGTGTCGAGCGCGACCCGCTCGTAGTCCTCCGCCAGCAGCAGGAACGGCTCGTAGTCGGGGGCGCCGAGATGAGCGACGACGGCCCGGAGCCGGGGATGGCGGGCCAGCACCGCCCCGAACGGCCCCGGACCGGTATGGGCGGTGGCCACCGGCGCATGCCCGGCGTGCACCACGACCGGAACGCCCGCCTCCGCGAGCAGCCCCCAGGCGGGTGCCAGCAGCGGGTCGTCCGGCGCGAACCCGCCAACCTGGAGATGCACCTTGAACACGCGCGCCCCGGCATCGAGCGCGCCGGCCACGTAGCTGGCCACGTCCGGCTCCGGGTAGCAGGTCGCCGAGGGCACGCAGCCGGGAGTGGCCCGGGCGAAGCCGAGCGACCAGTCGTTCAGGCCGGCGGCCATGCCCGGCCGGTGCGCGTACGCGAGCGCGGTGAATACCCGCACCCCCATCGCCCGCAGGTGCGCGGCCCGCTGCTGATCCGGCCACCGGTAACGGATCGGCCAGGCCCGCCCGATCAGCGGCCCGGCCGCGTCAAAGTACTCCCAGACCCGCCGCTGCAGCCGCGGCGGCAGGAAGTGCACGTGCGCGTCGGCCAGGCCGGGGATTCCCAGCGCCCGGCAGAAGGCGGGGATGGCGGCATCATCGTCCGGCGGGAGGACAGCGCTCACCCGGGCGATTCAACCGCAGCCCGGTCCCGCGCCGGCAGCCGGAGCCCCGCCGGCCCGCCGCGATTCCCTGCTCGGCCGCTGGATCCGCTGCTCTCCGGCGGCTGCAC
>JAIRTY010000727.1 GCA_031254715.1 Nocardiopsaceae bacterium
GTGCCGCCGTGGCGGCGGGGGATCGGGCTGCTGCGGCAGGACCCCGCGCTGTTCCCGCACCTGACCGTACGGCAGAACCTCGAATATGGAACGGGCCGGGCTCGTGGCGGCCGGCCATGGCCGGCCGGCCCGGCGCAGCAGCCGGGGCTGCCCGGGGAAAGCGGCTCCGCGGCCACCCGGGGGCTGGCCGCGGAGCTGGGGCTGGCCGGGCTGCTCGATGACCGGCCGGCCACGCTGTCAGGCGGCCAGGCGCACCGGGTAGCGCTCGGCCGGCTGCTCCTCGCCCAGTGCCAGGCGCTGCTGCTCGACGAGCCGTACACCGGCCTGGACGCGGGACTGCGCCGTTCCCTCACCGCGCTGGTCCGGGAGCTGGCCGCGGCACGGGCGGTGCCCGCGGTGCTGGTCGCGCACGAGCTGGCCGAGGCGCAGGCATTCGCTGACCGGCTGGCCGTGCTCGACGGGGGCCGGATCGTCCAGGACGCCCCCCCGGCCGAGGTGGTGCTCAGGCCTGCCACCCGACGGGTCGCCGAACTGGTCGGCTACCGCGGCTTCGTGCCGGTGCCCGCCGGGGGGGTGTGGGGCCATCGGGGTCCGGGGGCATCCCTCGGGGCGGCACTGTGTCCCCCCGAGCAAGCCACTGCCGGGGCGGGCACTCCGGCGGTCGCCGGGGTGCATCCGGAACGGGTGCTGCCCGGCGCCGATCCCAGCCGCGGGCTGGTGCTGTCCGGGCCGGTGACCGCCTGCCGGCCCGCCGGGGCCGGCTGGGAGGCGGAGATCGACGCCGGCGGCGGGATCGTGGCCTGCCGCCTGCCGGAACCGCCCGGCACCGGCCGCTGCGAGATCACGGTGCTCGACCCGCCGCTGTTCGCCGCGGACGGCACGCTCGTGCCGGAGCCCGTGCCCGACATACGGCAAGTGCGCGCATGAACGAGATGCGCGCATGAACGAGACCGGCACCGCGGGCGGGCCGGCCCGGTCGAGGGCGGCCCCCGGGTGAGCGAGGCCGGGGCCCGGCTGCGGCTCGCCCGGCAGGCGCGCGGGCTCTCCCAGCAGCAGCTGGCCGGGATGGCGGGGGTGTCACGGCAGGCGCTGTCCGCGGTGGAGTCTGGCCACTCGGATCCGTCGCTGCGGGTCGCGCTGGCACTGGCCCGGGCGCTGGGAGTAACGGTCGAGGAGCTGTTCGGCCCGGCCGCGGTGGCGCCGGTGGTGCAGGCCAGGGCGGTCGCGCCACTGGGCGGCAAGGGCGCCCGGGTCACCCTGGCCCCGGTGGGGGAGGAACTGGTGGCGCTGCCGCTGGCGGCTGACAACGTCACCCAGGCCGGGTTCCTGCCCGCGGGCGGCGTGGTGGCCACCCCGCCCGCGCGGATACAGCCGGTCGGCCCGCCCCGGCCGACCCTGGTCGTGGCCGGCTGTGACCCGGCGCTGCCGCTGCTGGGACAGCCGCTGGCGCTGCTGGACCCGCCGGTGGGGCTCGCCTGGTGGCCGTGCGGCAGCTCGGAAGCGCTCCGGCTGGCCGGGGCTGGGATGGTGCACGCGGCTGGCGCGCACCTGCTCGGCCCGGCCGGCCAGTACAACACCGGCCCGGCCGCCGAGCGGCTGGGCCGCAAGGGCGCGGACGTGGTCGGGTTCACGTCCTGGCGGGAAGGCCTGGTGCTACGGCCGGGGCTGGCGGACGAGGTCTCCGGGCTGGCGGACCTGACGCGGGCGGACCGGCGGCTGGTCAACCGGGAGCAGGGCTCGGAAGCCCGGCGGGTGCTCGACCGCGAGGTCAAGCGGCTTGGCCTGGACCCGTTCTCGATCGACGGGTACGGCACCCGCGCCAGCGGGCACCTGCCGGTGGCCGCTGCGGTCGCCGCCGGCCTCGCGGACGCCGGCATCGCCAGCGAGCCGGCCGCCCTCGCCTACGGACTGGGGTTCCTGCCGCTCGCCAGCGAGCGCTTCGACCTGGTGATCCCCGCGGTTCACGCCGAGTCGCGGGAAGTCCAGGCGCTGTTGCGGGTGCTCTCCTCGCCCTGGCTGCTCGCCCAGCTCGCCAGCCTGCCCGGGTACGACCCGGCTCATTGCGGCGAGCACGTCGCCACGGTGTGAGCACCGCTGGCCCCGCGCCGTCCCGGTGCGGGGCCAGCGCCAGAGCTACCGGCGGCCGAGCAGGCGGGGCGTGTTGATCTTGTCCGCGGCGATCTTGAGGATCACCCGGCCCTGCGCGCCGATCGGGTTGCGGTACTCGGTGCCCACGTACTTGCGGGACAGATCATCGATGTGCGAGCGGGCCTCGTCGCCGGTGACCTGCTCGGCGACATGGCCCCGCACCTCGGCCCAGTCCCACGGGTCATCGGCGGAGTGGATGAGCACGGTGATACGGGGATCGCGGCTGACGTTCCTGGCGCGCTGCCGGAGCGGCTCGGTGTTCACCAGGACATGCTCGCCGTCGCTGTCCACCCAGGTGAGCAGCGCCTGCGGCTGCCCATCCGGCATCAGCGTCACCACCGTGGCCAGGTTCTTGTCCTTGGCGAGCCGGACGACGTCCTCATCCAGTGGCATTGGTCGTTTCTCCGTTCCGGGGTGGGGGACCTCCGGGAGCGACAACCGGCCCCCGGCTGATTTCTTCCCGTCAGTGACCGAAGACGGGGATCAGCAGGCCCCGGGCGATGGTGTGGAAGCGCAGGTTGAAGCCCGCCACGGCCGGGCTCACGCTGGAGTCGATGCCCAGCTTCTCTGAGTCCACCGCGTGCACGGCGAACACGTACCGGTGCGGCGGGTCGCCGGCCGGCGGTGCCGCGCCGCCGAAGTCCTTGCTGCCGTAGTCGTTGCGCACGCAGAACGAACCCGGCGGCAGCCCGGACGCCTCGCCGCTGGCCGCCCCGGACGGCAGTTCGGTGACCGAGACCGGCACGTCGATGAGCACCCAGTGCCAGAACCCCGACCCGGTGGGAGCGTCCGGGTCGTAGCAGGTGACCGAGAAGCTCCTGGTCTCTGCCGGGAAGCCGTGCCAGCGCAGGTGCGGCGAGATGTTCTGGCCACTCATCCCGAAGCTGTTGAACACCTGCGCGTCGCGCATCTGCTGGCCGTCAGCGACGTCGTTGCTCTCCACCGTGAAGGCCGGAACCTGCGGCATGAAGTCGTAGGGCAGCGGTGCCCGTTCGGTCATGGTCTGGTCATCTCCCTGCTGGTCGTGGTCGGAGCGGGAACGCGTGCGGAAGGATCAGCGCTGCTTACGCTATCCGGCCACGGGCCACGGGAGGCGCTGTCCCGGCTACTCGCGCCGGAACTCCTCGATCGTCTCGCTGCCGTCACCCGGCCAGGGTTCCCGGACCACGGTCCCGGTCGCGACCTGGGGGTTGTCCCCGTCCCAGGCGGGCTCGCCAGGGGCCGGCCGCGGGCCCTGGTAGCGCAGCGAGGGCTGGGAGTAGCTGGTTTCGTCCCGCCTGGTCACGACGGATCGCCGTGACCCCGGCCTGACCACCATCTTCCGGCGCAGCCAGCCGTAGCTCTGCCTGGGGATCAGCAGGGCCGCCAGCCCGGTGGCGATCAGGACCACCCCGGTGATCTGGAGGTTCCAGTAGGGCGGGCTACCACTGACGGCGAAGGCCAGGATGGCGCCTATCGCGAGCAAGCTCAACCCGGTGCCGACTCTCATGGTCTACCTCCTCGGGGCGAGGTATCGGCCATACCTGCTACCGGGAAAGCTGCCCCCCCGGCGGGCGCTAAACATGCGGCCGTGGCGGCATTTTCTTGCGGCCGGGATGGTTCTACCCGCTAGTAGCAGAAGACGCAGGAAGGGGAACCGGACATGGGATGGCGACGGGACCGGCAGCAGCCGCGGACGGGGCCGCGGGTCATCGTGGTCGGGGCCGGCTTTGCCGGGCTGGCCGCGGTTGCCGAGCTGGCCCGGACCGACGCGCAGGTGATGCTGGTCGACCGGAACGTCTACAGCACCTTCCAGCCGCTGCTCTACCAGGTGGCGACGGCCGGCCTCAACCCGGGCGACATCGCCTACCCGGTGCGCTCGTTCACCCGGCGGCGGGGAATCCGGTTCCGGCTCGGCGAAGTGACCGATGTGGACACCCGGGCCCGGCGGATCAGGCTCGCCGACGGCGGCGAGTACGACTACGACTACCTGGTGCTCGCCACCGGCGTGACCGCCGCCTACTACGGGGTGACCGGAGCGGCCGAGCACACCATGGGCCTTTACACCCGGCGGGACGCGATCTCGCTCCGGGATCACATCATGGCCTGGCTGGAGCGCCTCGACGTGGACGGGCCAGGGAGGGACATCAACTTCACCGTGGTCGGCGGCGGGGCCACCGGGGTGGAGCTGGCCGGCGCCCTGGCCGAGCTGCGCAGCACCGCGCTGGCGGCCGCGTTCCCGGAGATCGACGGCAGGAACGTGCACATCCGGCTGGTCGAGCAGCTCCCGGTGCTGCTCGCCCCGTTCCACCCGGCGCTGCAGCGGTACGCCTACCGGCAGCTAGTGCGCCGGGGCGTGGAGGTGCGGCTGTCGGCCCAGATCCGGGAGGTGACGCCGGACCAGGTGCTGCTCGCCGACGGCGAGGACCTGCCGAGCGACATCACGGTGTGGGCGGCCGGGGTCTCCGCGCCGCCGGCGATCGGGCAGTGGGGGCTGCCGCAGGGCCGGGGCGGCCGCGGCCGGGTCGGCCCTGACCTGGCAGTCGCCGGGCTGCCCGGCGTGTTCGCGGCCGGTGACATCGCCGTCGCTGACGGGCAGCCGGTGCCGCAGCTTGCCCCGGCCGCCATCCAGGGCGGCAGGCACGCCGCCCGGCAGATCCGCAGGCTGATCGCCGGTCGGCCCACCGCCGGGTTCCGTTACCGGGACAAGGGCATCATGGCGACGATCGGCCGCCGCAGCGCCGTCGTGCAGCTGCCGGCCAGCATCCGGGTCCGTGGCACGCTGGCCTGGCTGTCCTGGGTGGGGCTGCACGTGGTCCAGCTGCTGGGTAACCGGAACCGGCTCTCCACGCTGCTGAACCTGGCGTACCGGTACGTCAGCTGGGGGCACGGGGCCGGGATGATCGTCGGCGACGACCCGGCCGCCATCGAGGCCGCCGGCCCGCTCCAGCTCACCGGAGCCGCTCCGGACCGGCGCTGAGGACCGGCCGCCGCCGGGACCCAACTTGCATTTTATGAGTCAATTTATGTAAGACTTGTATTCTTAAATTAGGGCCTGATTATGACCTAGACGAGGTCGAAACATGTCGCCCATGTAAACTTAACCGCTAAAATAAATAAATACGTGTTTGACTGATGTAATCCTTGTATCTTATAGTTACATACGCTTCAGCATAGTAACATACAGTTTTATGTTTTGTTTAACGACGCAAGCTATGGGCCATGGAT
>JAIRTY010000737.1 GCA_031254715.1 Nocardiopsaceae bacterium
CTCCCGGCTCAGGCCGGGCTAGGCGGGCTCCCCCGGCTCAGGCCGGGGCCGGGCGGGCTCCCCCGGCCCTGCGACGGGCTCCCCGGGACCGGCCAGGAAGCGGCGCGGCCAGGACAGCACCACCTCCAGCCAGGCATCGGCACTCATCGCCCGGGCCACCGCCAGGAACCGCTCGCCAGCGGCCAGACCGACCGCGGCCCGGGCGAGGTCGGCGGCGAACCCCTGCTGGTCGTCGTCGCCAAGCAGCACGGTCCAGGCCGCCAGCCGGTTGCCGGCCAGCTCCGGGGCGAGCGGATGCTCCCGCAGCGCCCGGATCCGGTGGCCGGCCCGTGCCCCGGGCCAGTCCGGCAGGCCCGGGAGGGGAAAGTCCAGCGGGGGTGCCGGGTCATCGGGTCCCGGCGGCGGCCCGGCCAGCGGGCTCACCCGCTCGTACTCGTGCAGCCACCGCACCTGCCCGATGACCCAGTCCGGGCCCGCCGGGACAGCGATCCCGGCCGCGTCACCGTCCCCGGCGCAGGCCCCCGCCCCGTTACCGTCGGCTGCCCCATCGCCTGCTCCGGCCCTGTTGCCGTCGGCTGCCTCATCGCCGGACGCGGCCGCGTTGCCGTCGGCTGCCCCGGCGCCGTCGCCGAGCAGCTGCCGCGCCAGGCCGGCGGCGCGGGCGGCGAGCCGCTCCGGCTGGTAGCAGCCGCGCAGTGCCGTCGCCCTGGCCCCGACCGCGCGGTCGATTACGCATCCGAGCAGGCAGTCCGCCAGCCGCTGGTCCGTTCCGGAAAAGAATTCCCGGATCCGGCGCGGCGGCGCTGGCAGGCCGCGGCCGGTCACCAGCGCCAGCACCAGCACCTCCGCCCACAGCCGCAGCCACGCCGGGCCGGGCTCGGCGGAGGCCGCCAGCAGGTCCGCCCGCCGCAGCTCCAGCAGGGTGCAGGGGCGCTGGCCGGTGCAGTGCGGGCCGCAGGCGGCGCTGCGCGAGCCCGCGACCGGCGGCGGCGGGCCCGGCCGGGTGCTCTCCCGGCGGCCGCCGTAGGGGACCCGCACCCGCAGCGGCCGGTCCATGCCGTCGGCGAAGACCGCGGCCACGCCCGGCTCCAGCGCGACGACCTGGCGGGACTGGCCTGGGTCGAGGTTCATGGTGGCGCCGACCAGGTCCCGGTCGTCGGCGGCCGGGAGCCGGTGGACGACCTTGAGCGCGGTGTTCTTCACCACGTCGGGGATCAGCTTGGCCGGGATCTGCTCGGCCACCACGATGCCCTCGCCGTAGGCGCGGATCTCCGCCAGCAGCGCCGCGAACAGCTCGACCGCGTGCGAGCTGGCCCGGCCCGCTGGCCGTGCCCGCAGCAGCCGGTGCGCTTCCTCCACCACGATGACGTGCCGCAGCTCGCGGGCGCTGGCGGGCCCGTCGCCGGTCCTGGCGGCTCCCTCGCGGCGGGCCCGGAGCCGGAGGTGCTCGGCGATCCGGATGATCAGCGTGCCCATGAGGAACGCCTTGTCCTCGTCGTTGGCCACGTCCTCGGTGGCGAGCACCACGTTGCGGCGCAGCAGCGCGCCGATGTCGGCCGGGTGCCCGCCCTCGAAGAACCGCCCGGCCGAGCCGACCCGCAGCGACCGCAGCCGCACGTCCACGAACCCGCGCACGTCCGCCTGCAGCTGCGCGCCGTACCCGACGTCGGCGATCACGTCCAGCGCGGCCCGCTGCAGCTGGGCGAGCGAGGGCACAGCTGGCGGCACCGGCGCGCCTGGCAGCCCGCCGCCGGTGACCACGTCCCAGCCGCCCGCCTGGTAGGCGCGCTGCAGCGCCTGGGACATGATCTGCGGGAACGGTTCTTCTGCCTCGAAGGCCGCTGCGAACAGCGAGCGGATCATGTCGATATGAGCTTGCACCGGGTAGCCCGGCTCCGGTTCGAGCGGGTTCACCGACAGCGGGATGGCGTCCGGGTCGGCCGGGTTGATCACGGTGACCTGCCCGGCTTCGCCCGCGTCGGCGATGCGCCCGGCGATGCGCGCGTACTCGGATTTGGCCGGCTCGATGACCAGCCAGGGCAGTCCGGCCCGGGTCAGGCCGGCCAGCAGGTGCCGGATGGTCTGCGACTTGCCGGCCCGGGTGGCGCCGGTGACGAACGCGTGCCGGTTCAGCGTGGACAGCGGCACCCGGAAGGTCCCGGCGGGCCGGTCCTGGCTGTCCAGGATCTGCCCCAGCTCGATGCCGCCGGGGTCAGCGGCGGCGGCTGCCGGCCGCCAGTCCGTCTCGCTGGTCAGGTCGAACGGAGCGGCTTCCAGCACCCGGACCCCTGGCACCTCCCGGCCGGGCAGCCCGGCGAGCGCGGTCAGCAGCCCGGCGCTGGCCGCGAACGGGCTCTCCGCTTCGTCATCGCCCCCGGGCGCCCTGGCACCGGCGGCATCCGCCAGGGTTCCAGCGCCGTCCGGGCCGCGCAGCCGGTAGCCATGCTGGCCGAGGCCGGCCGACCCGACCAGCACCGGGCCGAGCATGGCCAGTTCCGCCGCGGAGGCCGCCCCGGCCAGCACCCGCACCCGCCACAGGCCCGCCTCCAGGTAGGCATCGAGCTCGGCCAGCCTGCGCTGCGCCCGCTCGGCGTCGAACCGGGACCGTTCCTCCTGGTAGCGGCGCACGACGTCGAGCTCGCGGCGGAGCCGGGCGACCTCCGCGCCGATCGCGTCCGACGGCTCCGCGACGACCAGCCAGCCGAACGGCCTGCCCATGAGGCTGACCAAGGCGGACTCGAACGGGGTGGGCTGTCCGCCGGCAACCGGCAGGGGCTGGTACCCGGCTGCGGACAGCCCTGGCCGGTGCCCGTCGGCAGCAAAGGCGCCGGAGCCCGCCTGCCCCGGCGGCTCGCCGGAGTCCGGGTGCGCCAGCAGCACCGGCGCCTGCCGCCCCGGGCAGGGCGCCCACACCAGCCGGCCGAGCACCGCCCGCCAGTCCCCGGCCACCGGCACGCCCCGCGCGCCGGGCGGGAACAGCAGGTCAGGCGGCCGGCCCGGGAATGCCGACGAACTGGCGTTGGTGATCAGCTCAAGCGGTGCGCCGCCGCCACGGCACAGCCATAAGGTCACGAACGGGCGGCCCTGCCGTGCCGCCGCCAGCGCGGCGGGCAGCACCGTCAGGAAATCCTGTCCGGCCGGGCCGTGACCATGACCGGGGATCACCGACAGCACCCGGAACCACGGCCCGGCGTCGTCCGCCAGCGCGGGAAACAGCTCCACGCAGCGTGCATACCAGTCCGGACCGGCGCATGGCAGGAATTTCGGGGGTCGCGGGCCCCCGCTGCCGAGTCATGCCGGCCATGATCAAGGCATTGGTGTCGCTGGAGCAGCAGTAATGCCTTGAGCGTCAGGCGGGATCGCGGCCGGGCCGCTGCGGGCGCTGCGGGAGACGCTTTTTGACCTGCTGGGGCATCTGGAGGCGGAGTTCGATTTCGCGGAGGAGGACTTTTCGTTTATTTCTCCGGACGAAATGCACTCCCGGCTGATGGAGGCTGCGGATACGTTACATCGGCTGGCGGAGCAGATGGAA
>JAIRTY010000748.1 GCA_031254715.1 Nocardiopsaceae bacterium
GACCGCACCGGCTGTGCCGGGCTTGCGACGGATGCGGCTGTTCCGCTTCCTCGCCTACGCCCTGGTGCTCGCGAGCTCCGGCACCCAGTTCGCTGTCGTGCCGGTGGTACCCGACTACGCGCAGCGGCTCGGGCTCTCCGGTCTCCAGCAGGGCCTGGTGCTGGGCGCGACCGGGCTCGCCTGCCTGGCGGTGTCCGTGCCGGCCGGGGGCCTGTCCGACCGGCTGGGCGCCCGCAAGCTCACCCTCTGGGCTGGCGCGCTGATGGCGGTCGCACTGCTGACGCAGGCACTGGCCGGCTCGTTCCTGCTGCTGCTGGCGGCACGGCTGGCGTTCGGGACCGGGTACGCCGTCGTCTGGACCGCGGGGCTGGCCTGGCTGGAACGGTCAGCGCCGGGGGGGCTGGGGCTGGGCGGGCCGGTCGCGAGCGCCGGCATCGGCAGCGTGGCCGGCCCGGCCCTGTCGGGGTTCGGAGTGCAGTACTTCGGCCTGGCGAGTCCTTTCCTGGCGGCGGCCGCGGTCTTCGCCCTCCTCACCGGCGCGCTCGCACTGCTGCCGATGCCGGCCGTGGCGCCGGCACCGTCCGTCCGGATGCGCGCCAGCCTCCGGGCCGCCCTGTCTGACCGGCGCACGCTGGCGGCGGCCGCTGCCATCATGACCGCTGGCGGCACGACGGGGGTCTCCGCCCTGCTGGCGCCCCGCCAGCTGCACGCTGCCGGGGCATCGCCGGGCCGGATCGGCCTGGCGTTCGCGGCAGCGGGGGTGATCTTCGTAGTGGCGAGCGCGCTCACCGCCTCGGCCGGCCGCCGTGCGATACAGACCCGGGTGCTCATGGCCGGGATGTTTGCCCTCGCGGTTGCCTTCTCGCCGGCTGCCCTTAGCCAGGCACCGGTCGCCATACTCGCGATGCTGTGTGCCACGACCGCCGCCCGGGCGGTGCTGTGGACGGTCAGCTACCCCCTGGCCGCCGCGGGCGCCGAACGGAGCGGCGCGGGCCTCGGCGTGGTCATGGGACTGCTCAACGGGGTGTGGGCGGCGACCGTGTTGCTCGGTCCGCTGCTGGCCGGGGCCGGCGCTGAACTCGCCGGGGCCCAGGTGACCTTCGGGCTGTCGGCGGTGGTGTGCCTGACCGTGCTGGCCGCCGCCATCCCGGCGGCAGCCCCGCTGCGGGTGCCGGGCTGGGGAGCGCGCGGCACCCTGCTCGCTCCCCCGCAGCCGCCCAGTCCCCATTCGGTTCGTCTTTCTGGCCGCCATGAAGATCACCGGCATTGAGCTGATCCGGCTGGAGCTGCCGCTGCGGCCGCCGTTCACCGCCGCCTGGGATCCGCAGCCGCGGCGGAACTTCCTGGCCACCCTGGTGCTGGTGGACACCGACGAGGGCGTGCGCGGCGTCGGTTCCGGCGATTCGATGGCGGGCTTCGACGGCTATCTGGACCTGTTCCTCGGCACCGACCCGCTCGCCCTGGCCCGGCAGGTGAGGGTGCTGGAGACGGTGGCATTCCACGGCTGCCGGCCCTGGCCGCTGGAGGCTGCCCTCTGGGACATCGCCGGCCAGGTGGCCGGGCAGCCGGTCGCCCGGCTGCTGGGCGGGTTCACCGACCGGATGCTGGCGTACGCCTCCACCGGGGCCCTGGCCGGCCGCCGGGAACGAGTGGAGATGGCACAGGCGGCGGCCGCGGCGGGCTTCCGGGCGCTGAAGATCCGGGTGGACCCCGCCCAGTGCGCCGGCGGGCTCGGTACGGTCGCCGCCGTCCGGGCGGCCCTGCCCGGGCTGAAGATCATGGTGGACCTCAACCAGGGCTGGCGGATGCCGGGTGACACCCGCGCGCCGATCGACCCGGTGGCAGCCCGCCGCATCCTCGACCAGCTCGCCGAGCTCGACGTGTTCTGGCTGGAAGAGCCCCTGGCGGCCACCGACGTGCGGGGGCTGGCGGCATTGCGGGCAGCGGGCCGGATGCGGATAGCCGGCGGCGAGATGGTGCGCAGCTACGACGAGCTGACGGCGCTCGCCGAGGCCGACGCGCTCGACGTCTACCAGCCCGACGCGGTGCTGGCCGCTGGCATCTCCCGCGCCCGCACCCTCGCTGAGCACGTGCTTGCCAAGGGCCGCATGTTCAGCCCGCATACCTGGACCAACGGCATCGGCCTGCTCGCAAACCTGCACCTGACGGCCGGTGTCGGCGGCGGCCCTTACCTCGAGTACCCCTACGACCCGCCCGGATGGACCCCGCAGCGGCGTGACTTCATGCTGGCCGAGCCGGTGACCGTGACCGGCGACGGCTACCTCGTGCTCAGCGAGCGGCCCGGCCTTGGCATCGTCCTAGACGACGATGCGGTGCGCCGCTACCGGGTCTGACGGGGGAAGTCGCGCCATGAGAGCCGCCGTCTGCCGGGCCTTCGGCGCCCCGCTCCGGATCGAGGAGGCGGCGATCCGCCCGCCGGGACCGGAAGAGGTCCTCGTGCGCATCGCCGCCTGCGCGGTCTGCCATAGCGATGTCGCCTTCATCGACGGGGCCTGGGGCGGGATGCGGACCGGCGCCTTCGCCGAGTTCGTCACCGTGGACGCGTCCCAGGTGGTTGCGGTGCCGCAAGCCGTCCCGCTGGCTGCCGCCAGCCTGCTCGCCTGCGGCGTCCTGACCGGGATCGGCGCGGTCAGGAACACCGCGGCAGTCGAGCCCGGCAGCACCGGCCTTTATCTCGCCGGGCGCCTCAAACTGGACGAGCTCATCTCGGGACGCTTCGGCTTCGACCGCATCAATGACGCCATCGACTCCGCGAGAGCGGGCCAGCAGCTGCGCCCGGTCCTCGTGCTCGGCCAGTGAGCGGCGTGGGAGGGGAGCGCCATGACCAACCCTGGAGCCTGCGACATCCTCCAGCAGCTGGGGTCAGGAGAGGTCTCGGCGACCGAGGCGGTGCTGGGCTACGTGGCCCGCATCGAAGAGGTGAACCCGCTCATCAATGCGGTCGTGACCGCCCGGTTCGGCCAGGCGCTGGCGGAGGCGGGCCGGCTGGATCGCGCATTTGCCCGGGGGGAGCGCCGCGGCCGCCTGCACGGCCTGCCCATCACCGTGAAGGAGTGCCTGGACGTCCGCGGGATGCCGACAACCGGCGGGGTCCCCGGCAGGGTGGATAGGCCCCGGGCCCGGGATGCCGCGGTGGTGGCGACGCTGCGGAAAGCGGGAGCGATCGTTCTCGGCAAGACCAACCTGGCTCAGCTCAGCTGGGGCCAGGAGACCGACAACCCGCTGTTCGGCCGGACGAGCAACCCATGGCACCTGGCTCGTACGCCAGGCGGGTCGAGCGGCGGGGAGGGAGCGATAGTCGCAGCCGGGGGGTCCGCGCTCGGCGTCGGCACCGACAGCGGCGGCAGCGTCCGGGTCCCGGCCCACTATTGCGGGATCCATGCCCTCAAGCCGACCTCCGGCCGCCTGTCCGGCGCCGGCTCGCTGGACACGAAGGTACTTGCCTTCCAGCTGGTGGTGACGAGTCAGCCCGGCCTGCTGGCGAGAAACGTCAGGGACCTGCAACTGGCCTACCGCCTGCTCACTGCCGGGAGCGGGCCGCCAGGCCGCGCTGGGCAGCGGCCAGCGACGAGTGCCGCCGGCAGGACGCTTACCGGCCAGCGGGTGGGCTACTACCTCGACCTTGGCTCCGAGCGCACCGCACCCGCCGTGGCGGCGGCGGTGCTGAAGTCGGTGCGCGCGCTGGCTGAGCTCGGAGCCGAGGTGGTGGAATTCACCCCGCCCAGCCCGGCGGAAGCGACGGAGATCTATGCCGGCGTCTTGGCGCTCGACGGCGGGGCAGCGCTGCTGAAGATGCTGGGCAGCAGTCCCCGCAGCCGCGACGTTGAGGCGGCGCTGCAGGCCATTTCCGCGCGCGCCCCGGCCGGATCTGTGCCGGTGAGTCTCGCAGCTGCCTGTGCTCGCTATCGCGGCCGGTTCATGGCAGCCTTTCGCAGGGCGCGCCTTACTGCCATCGTGTGCCCGCCGGCGGCGACTCAGGCACCGCTGCACGAGACGGGCGGGGACGCGCCAGCCAGCTCGGCACGGCTCTACAACCTGCTCGGCATGCCCGCCGGAGTGGTGGCCGTGTCCCGGCCGGAGGCGAGGATGCCCGCCGCCCTGCCAGGGCCGCAGCTGGCAGCAATTCCGGTCGGCGACGCGAATGATTACCTTCCCGCCGGCGTTCAAATCGTGGCTGCAGAATGGCAGGAGGAAATGGTCTTGAAAGTAATGGCGGCTCTGGAATCGGCTTTTGAGTCATTATCGGAAAGATGACAGCTGCGAGACCGGTACCGTACCGTTGGCACGACCCAAGCGAGGAGCGTTCTATGCCTGACCTTTCAGAAATGCTCAGCCGCGGTCCTGTGATCTGCGCCGAGGGTTATCTCTTCGAATGCGAGCGGCGCGGTTATCTGCAGGCGGGGGCGTTCGTCCCGGAAGTTGTCCTCGAGCATCCGGAGGTGGTCGAGGGATTGCACCGCGAGTTCGTGCATGCCGGCTCCGACGTGGTGGAGGCCTTCACCTATTACGGCCACCGGCAGAAGCTGCGGGTGATCGGGAAGGAGCAGGTTCTCGAGCCGCTGAACCGGCAGGCCCTGGCCATCGCGGCCAAGGTGGCCAGGGAGACGGGCACCCTGCTGGCTGGCAACCTGTCGAACACCAACGTCTACGAGCCCCGTGCCGCGAGGGCGCGGGAGGTCAGGGGGGCCTTCGAGGAGCAGGTCGGCTGGGCGGTCGAGGCAGGGGCGGACATCATCATCGCCGAGACGTTCAGCTGGGCCGGCGAAGCGCTGCTGGCCGCCGAAGCGATCCGGGCCGCCGGAGTGCCGGCGGTGGTGACCTTCGCCGTGCACAGGGACGGCAGCATGCGCGAGGGGATCAGCCCGGAGGAGGCTTGCAGCCGGGCTGAGCAGGCCGGCGCCACCGTGGTCGGGCTCAACTGCACGCGCGGCCCGCGGACGATGATGCCGGCGCTGGCGCGGGTCCGCCAGGCCGTGGCCTGCGAGGTGGCCGCCCTCCCGGTCCCCTACCGGACGACCGAGGAGCAGCCGACGATGCAGGCGCTGCGTGATCCCTGGCGGGACGGGGAACAGGCGTTCCCCACTGGGCTCGACCCGTTTACCTGCACCCGTTACGACCTCGGCCGGTTCGCCACCGAGGCGCTCGCGCTCGGGGTGCGCTACCTGGGTGTCTGCTGCGGGGCCGGGCCCCAGCACGTGCGGGCCGTGGCCGAGGCGGCGGGCAAGGCGCCCCCGGCCTCCCGCTACTCCCCGGACATGTCGAAGCACTCGTTCCTGGGCACGGATCCCGCCGTCACCCGGTCCTACCGGGAGTACGCGGGCAACCTGTAGCGGCGGTCGCGGCCCGGGCGGTGGCTGCCCGGGCCGCGACCGGCCGGAGGACCGGTTCCGGTCAGGCCTTCGCGGCGTTCCACAGGAAGAACTGGCTCTGCGCCGTCGGATAGACGCCGGAGACGTTCTTCTGGGTGGCGGTCAGGTAGTTGTAGAAGTAGGCGAAGATGATCGGGGTCTCATCGAGCAGCAGCCGCTCGATCTGCCCTGCCAGCTTCCGCTGGGTGGACACGTCCACCGCCGCCACGAATTCCTTCGAGAGCTTGTCGTAGGTGGGGTCCTTGAAACGGGCGGCATTCCATGTGCCCTGCCCGCTCTTGGCGTTGGGCGACTGCAGCGGCGCCTCCAGGTACAGGTTCGGGACCGCCCGGGCGCCGTAGTCAACCAGGCTCATCTCGCCGTCCAGCCAGTCGGACTTCCCGAATATCGCCTGGCCGTAGTACTTCGTTGGCGTCTCGATG
>JAIRTY010000027.1 GCA_031254715.1 Nocardiopsaceae bacterium
CCGCTCGTGACCGCCAGGCTGGACAGAGCGCAGCCGCCTGGCCGGCGCTCACGACGGCCAAGATCTAGCGACACGTCCTCATGGCACGCCAATGGCACGGATGGGGTCCACGGGCCTAGAAGATGATCAAGCTGCGAGGGAACACAGGCTCTGGCCTGGGTGTTTTGCTGGAGCGGGTGACGGGAATCGAACCCGCACTAGCAGCTTGGGAATTGGAAGGAACGGCGCGGACAGGACTGATGACCAGGCAGCCCGACAGGCCAGGAGTAGCCGTGACTGACCGCTGGTTGCCCCGGCTAATTGCACGCTAATTGCACGGCGATCATGCCAGTAAGGGCCTTGCTTCGGGTCACCGGTAGATCTCTCGGCGGTGGCCCGCGTCCACGACCAGGATCACGAGCCGGTCATCGTCGATGGTGTACAAGATCCGGTAGTCCTTGGCCACCCGCACGCGCAGCACGCCGTGCATGCCGGTAAGCATCCTTGCGCCCGGTGGTCTGGGGTCGTTTCTTAACTCCTCTGCGGCTACCTTGATCCGCTTGGCTATCGGGCGGTCCAGCTTGCCCAGTGAGCGGATGGCTTTCGGAGCGAACTCCAGCGCGTACCGCGGGACGCTCACGAGTTGAGGCCCAGTTCCGCCCAGACCTGTTCAGCCGGAATCGGGTTCGCGCCTGCCTCGATCTCCGCCAGAGCCTCGCGGGCCGCCTGGGCGTCGGCAAAGTCCTCCAGCAGCTCCCGGAACTCCTCGGGCGTAAGGCTCTCCAGCTCGGCGGCAAGCTCGGCCGGGACGATGGCCGCCAAGCGCTCCCCGTGCTCGGTCAGGTATACGACCTCGCCCCGCGCCGCATCATGCGCAGCAGCGGAAACATCGCTCGGTGCCTGGTCAAGCGGGATCTCGCTCATACGACTCACTGTACGGCCCGAGGCCACTAGCGGCGACTCTGAGGGCTTTGCCGTCCTCTCCCTCGCCTGTCTGATCATCCCGGAGCCGGAGCGCCCCGCCGGAGGCATGATGCGTGTCGCGTGAGCTGCCATGAGCCGATTGGGCAGGCCGCAGGCTGCTGAGGCCGTTGGCCTGCCGGGTCTGCACTTCCATGACCTGCGGCATACCGGGAACCACTTCGCGGCGCTGAGCGGGGCCGGGCTCAAAGACCTGATGGTGCGGATGGGTCACGCCAGCATGCGGGCCGCGCTGATCTATCAGCACGAGGTTCAGGGCGCGGACAAGACGATCACGAGCGCGATCGACAGCCACGTCCAGGCCGAGCAGCAGCGGGGCGAGGATGACTACGGCACGGCCGGTGTGAGGGTCCAGGTGGGCTAATGACCCGCCAAGATCAACAACGGCCGAGAGATGATCAATGGATCCGACGGAACAACCGCTCTGGCCTGGGTGTTTTCGCTGGAGCGGGTGACGGGAATCGAACCCGCACTATCAGCTTGGGAAGCTGACGTTCTGCCATTGAACTACACCCGCGCGCCGGGGCTGGGCTCGCCAGCCCGGACTCGCCCCGACATCGTACCGGAACCCGCACGGTAGGTTGCGATCCATGGCAGGCGCACTCCCGGCCCTGGAACAGATCCGGCTGCCTGGGCATACCGGGCCCGAGCCCCGAGGATGACGATGAGCACGACGAGTGACGACCGCGAAGCGGTCAAGCGATGGCGATCTCTCCTGGCCAACGAACGGGACGCGGCCGCCCTGTACACGAGGATGGCCGGGGCCGAGACGGGCGAACGGCGGCAGATCTTCCGTGAGCTGGCCGACATCGAGCGGCAGCACGCTGCCCACTGGGAAGGCAAGCTGCGCGAGGCCGGGGCCGAGATCCCGGCGCCGGGCCGGCCCAGCCTCCGGACCAGGCTGCTCGGGGCCGCCGCCCGCCAGCTCTCCCCCGGGACCGTCCTGCCGCTGATCGAGCGGGCCGAACGGGCCGACGCCAGCGTGTACGACGAGGACCCGGACGCCGCCCCGGGGATGGCCGCGGACGAGCGCGGGCATGCCCGGATCATCGCCCGGCTCATCGAGGGCGGCCGGCCCGACCCTCGCCGGCAGATCCAGCACCGGGAGCCCTGGCATCGCGGTGACCGCTCAGGCGCGCTGCGGGCAGGCGTGTTCGGGGTGAGTGACGGCCTGGTCTCGAACACGTCCCTGGTGATGGGGTTCGCCGGATCCGGGACCTCGCGTACCGTCATCCTGCTGGCCGGGGTGGCCGGGCTGCTGGCGGGCTCGTTCTCGATGGCGGCCGGCGAGTACATCTCCATGGTCAGCCAGCGGGAGATGTACGAGCGGGAGATCTCCCTTGAACAGGCCGAGCTCGAGGAGAAGCCGGACGAGGAGCGCAACGAGCTCGTCCTTATCTACCGGGCCAAGGGCCTCGAACGGGCGGACGCCGAGCACATGGCCGACCGGATCATGGCCGACCGCACGGTCGCGCTGGACACGCTGGCGCGCGAGGAGCTCGGCCTGGACCCGGAGGCGCTCGGCTCGCCCTGGGGCGCTGCCATCTCCAGCCTGCTGACGTTCGCGGCCGGGGCGTTCGTGGTGGTCATCCCCTACCTGGTGGGAGGGGGGATCGCGGCCGTGCTGTGGGCCATCGGGCTCGCGATCGCGGCGCTGTTCGGGGTCGGCGCCAGCATCGGGGTCATGAACGGCCGTCCGGTGCTGCGGTCAGGCCTGCGGCAGGTGTTCGTGGGTGCGCTCGCTGGCGCCGTCACCTTCGGCGTCGGCCACCTGATCGGTGCGTCCGTGTCCTGAGGACACCGACGGGCCGGCTGCGCCCGCTGCCTGGAGCGTGACGGGCCCGGGGTCCCCCCGCCCCGGGGCCCGCCAGCGCAGGAAATCACAGCTCGTCGAAGGCCCCCTGCTTGGCCCCGGCGACAAAGCTGCGCCAGCGGGCCGCGGATGGCATCAGGATGGGGCCGTCCGGGTCCTTGGAATCGCGGACGGCCACGATCTCCCTGCCGGTCGCAACCTCTACGCAGGCGCCGTTGCCCACGCTCCGCTTGGCCTTCCGCCAGGCATCTTCAGCAACATCCAAACCACTAGCTGA
Source organism: Nocardiopsaceae bacterium (assembly GCA_031254715.1). Taxonomy (GTDB): domain Bacteria; phylum Actinomycetota; class Actinomycetes; order Streptosporangiales; family Streptosporangiaceae; genus JAIRTY01. The sequence continues at coordinate 3,051 of JAIRTY010000027.1, forward strand.
CATCAGTCCCCCAAGGGGCATTGGTACCAGAATTGGACATAAAGAACGGATTTGCGCCCTTCTCAGCGTTCCTCGTAGGCCGCCTGCACCTTCGCCATCAGGTGAGATGACTTCTCCTGGCTGAGCGCCACGGAGACAAGGCGCTCGAAGACGCGGGTGTATCTTTCCACGTCCTGGGCGCGTTCAAGATAGATTTGCCCGGCCAGGCCCTCCACATACACCACGCCGGGCACCGGGTCACCGAATTCCAGCAGGATGAACGTGCTGTCGAGCGCCGGATGAGCACCGGCCTCGTACGGGATGACCTGGACCGTCATACGTGGCTGCTGGCACGCCGCCAGCACGTGGGCGAGCTGCTCGGCCATTACCGACCGGCCGCCGATCACCCGGTGGAGCACCGCCTCGTCCACGATCGCCCACAGCCGGGGCGGCGGCGGGTCTTCCCGGGTGAGGATCTCCTGCCGGTTCCGCCGCACCTCGATCCGCTCATCGATGACGTCCGGTGACAGCCGGGGAAAAGCGCCCTCGTGGACCGCCCGGGCATATGCCGGGATCTGCAGCAGCCCGGGGAACACGCCCGGCTCGAAGTCCCGGATGCTGGCGGCGCCCGCCTCCAGCCCGACATAGGTCGCATACGGCAGCCCGAACGGCTGCCACCAGGCCGACCCCCTCCCCTCCCGGGCCAGGTCAGCCAGATGATCCCGCTGCACCTGGTCCGTGACCCGGTAGAGGTTGCACAGGTCGCGGATGTCCCGGGCGCTGGCCCCCCGCTGCCCGGTCTCCATCCGCGACACCTTCGACGGGGAGCACAACAGCTCGCTGGCGACCTGCTCGACCGTCAGGCCCGCCTCGGTCCGCAGGGTCCGCAGCAAGGCCCCCAGTTCCCGCCGTCGCACGATCGGGCTGCGCTCATCAGTCACTGCAGCCGCGCTCCCTCCCACCGGGATCACCCGCGGGACTGGCGACCCGGAGCCCGCTCACCACGACCGTTCAAGAAGTCTTGCCATTGGCTATTGCCAAATCGCTGTTGCCAAGGCGACCATTGAACCAGAAGCAGTAGGCATCCTCAACAACCCGCACGGCGTGGTGCGGAGGGGGACGGCCACCGGCCGTCCATAGCGGCAAGGTGCCGCCGATACGCGTCGTGAGGCCGCGGGGGCCCGCACGGCGGAGAGGAGGACGCTGCTGTAGCTGGAGTACGGTCCGGCCATTCCCGGTTCGCCCGGGAATGGCCGCGCGCGCGGGAAGCATCCCGGATCACGCGGCACCCGGCACCTGTGAAACCCGGCTAGACGATCACAGCACAAAGCTGGGCCGATGCCGTCACATCGGCCCAGCTGCTGCACACCATTCCCCGGCTCGGGTGAGCGAAAGGGTCAGTGATGTGATCAAACGTACCAGCCCTACCAGGGAAAATAAACCCCGCCAGACGGCCAGGAGGCCGTTCCGGCTGCTGCGGGCGATCACGCAGCGGATCTTCGCCCGCGACGACGCCTTCGCCCGCCAGCATGGCTGGCAGGTCACCTCCTACCGGGGCGGATTCGGGCGGCGTTACCGCGACCCGAGATTCGACGCGCTCGCCGTCAGAGCCGAGCCCCCCGCTTTCCGGCAGGGAGGTGATGGCAATGACCCGTGCCCGCCGGCGCCACGAGGCGCGGCTGCTGGCTGACCTGGACCGGGCGATCCGGCCGCGGCGGCCTGGCTGCCAGCTGGGGCTGCCGTGGCGGTGGCGGTATGAGATCGCGCTGCTGGCAGGCGCCGCGGCGATGCTGGTCGCGCTGGTGCGCGTGATCGGTACCGAGTGGGCCGTCGTCACGGTGTCCGCGCTGATCGGCGCGCTGGGCCCCTGGCCCCCCAGTCACCGGGCGTTCCTCGCGCACGCCTGGCGGATCATCACCCCGCACCGGCTCCGCACCGGGTTCGCCGAGGCGCGGATCCAGTCGCTGGATGGCAGGCTCCCGTTCGTCCTGCGGACGACCCGCCAGTCATTCGGGGAGCGGGTGCAGGTGTGGTGCCCGGCCGGCGTCTCGGCCGAGGATTTCCGGTCGGCCCGTGGCGTCCTGCGGGCCGCGTGCTGGGCGGCGGATGTGCGGGTCAGGGCCGATGAACGGCACTCCCAGCGGGTGACCATCGACGTGATCCGCCGGTTATCGTTCCTCGCGCTTCCCGAGCGCGGCCCGCAGCGCAGCGTTCTCGGCCTCCAGCGCCCGCACCCGTGCCTCCAGTTCCAGCACCCGGCGGATCCCCGCCAGGGTCACGCCGTCGGCGGCCAGTTCGCACACGTACTGGATCACGGTGATCTCGCGGCGGGTGTACCGCCGCTGCCGGCCGTCGGAACGCGAGGGCCGGACCACTCCGAGCTGGTCGAGACGGCGCAGGAAGGCCTGCTGGACCTCGAGCATGGCCGACACCTGGCCCACCGTGAACACCGGCAGGTTCTCATCCTCGAAAGGTGTCCGTGGCATGGCTCACTCCGTCTCTGCGAAAAGCCTGGCCCGGGCGGGCCCAGCCCGCCCGGGCCATCATGCTCCCGGTCGTTACCGGTCAGGCGGCAAGCGCCGGCTTGCCGCCGGTGGTGATCTCCACCTTGCGCGGCTTGGCGGCCTCAGCCAGCGGGACGCGCACGGTCAGCACGCCGTCGGAGTAGCTGGCCTCCACCTTGTCGGTCTCGGCCGCGCTCCCCAGCCGCACCCGGCGGGTGAAGGAGCCCGCGATCCGCTCGCGCACATACGGCTTCTCGCCCTCGGTGCGCTCCTCGTCGCGCTTGGCCGTGACGGTCAGCACGCCACGGTCCACCGTGACGTCGATCGACTCGGCGTCGACGCCAGGCAGGTCGAAGCGGAGCAGGATGTCGTCCTCACGCCGGACGGCGTCCATCGGGATGCCGGCCTGCGCAGGGGCCGGGCCGTACCAGCCGAAACCGAACGTCCGGCCGAAGAGCCGGTCGAACTCCCGGCCGACCGGGTCAAAAGAACTCAGCAGCATTACGCCCACCTCCACGGTGACGGTGCCCACCTGAGCCCCTCGGCCCAGGTTCCCTATCTTCTCACCTCGATCAAACCTTCAACTC